>NZ_JBXAXW010000002.1:305791-362997 GCF_056781975.1 Dellaglioa sp. CoH-57-MRSF-19 | reverse complement strand
CGAACACAGAAGTTAAGCTTCTTAGCGCCAAGAGTAGTTGGGGGTCGCCCCCTGCGAGGGTAGGACGTTGCCATGCTTTTTTTATTATTTGGAGGTTTAGCTCAGTTGGGAGAGCGTCTGCCTTACAAGCAGAGGGTCACAGGTTCAAGCCCTGTAACCTCCATTTGAGCCGTTAGCTCAGTTGGTAGAGCATCTGACTTTTAATCAGAGGGTCGACAGTTCGAGCCTGTCACGGCTCATTTTCAATTCCACATTCTGCGGGTGTGGCGGAATTGGCAGACGCACTAGATTTAGGATCTAGCGTCGTAAGACGTGGGGGTTCAAGTCCCTTCACCCGCATCATTTTCAGTTATGCCGACTTAGCTCAGTTGGTAGAGCACCTGATTTGTAATCAGGGGGTCGGGCGTTCGAATCGTCTAGTCGGCACCATTTTTTAATTTTTTTGCGGAAGTAGCTCAGTGGTAGAGCATCACCTTGCCAAGGTGGGGGTCGCGGGTTCGAATCCCGTCTTCCGCTTTTCAATAAATGCCGGGGTGGCGGAACTGGCAGACGCACAGGACTTAAAATCCTGCGGTGAGTGATCACCGTACCGGTTCGATTCCGGTCCTCGGCACCATTTATTGTTTTAATTTTATATTTTTAATGCACCCATAGCGCAACTGGATAGAGTGTCTGACTACGAATCAGAAGGTTGTAGGTTCGACTCCTACTGGGTGCATTTTCGGGAAATAGCTCAGCTTGGTAGAGCACCTGGTTTGGGACCAGGGGGTCGCAGGTTCGAATCCTGTTTTCCCGATTAATAGATTGCCAAAATTTATTATGTGTTTTTATTTTATGGCGGCGTAGCTCAGCTGGCTAGAGCGTCCGGTTCATACCCGGGAGGTCAGGGGTTCGATCCCCTTCACCGCTATTTTCTACGTAAGAAGCTTGGACCTTTAGCTCAGTTGGTTAGAGCAGACGGCTCATAACCGCCCGGTCGTAGGTTCGAGTCCTACAAGGTCCATTACTTGTAGCTGATTCAAGTAGATTTTTAATTTTTTATGGAGGATTACCCAAGTCTGGCTGAAGGGAACGGTCTTGAAAACCGTCAGGTGGGTCAAACCACGCAAGAGTTCGAATCTCTTATCCTCCTTTTTAATATTATCGCGGGATGGAGCAGTCTGGTAGCTCGTCGGGCTCATAACCCGAAGGTCGTAGGTTCAAATCCTGCTCCCGCAATTGGTCCTATGGTATAGGGGTTATTACGTCCGCCTGTCACGCGGAAGATCACCGGTTCAAATCCGGTTAGGACCGTCACAGGTATTATTGGAACCTAAACTTTTATAGTTGAGGTTCTTTTTTTAATTTTATTTACTTTAAGGAGATAAAAATGACTGAAAAACATCTATTCACGTCAGAATCGGTATCAGAGGGTCATCCGGATAAGGTTGCAGATCAAATAAGTGATGCAATATTAGATGCACTTTTAGAAAAGGATCCTAATGCTAGGGTTGCTTGCGAAACAACTGTAACAACTGGTTTAGTTCTTGTAGTTGGTGAAATATCAACAAATGCCTACGTTGATATTCAGCAGGTAGTAAGACGAACTATTAAGGAAATTGGATATATTAATTCACAAGTTGGTTTTGATGGTGATAATTGTGCTGTTATGGTTGCTATAGATGAACAATCTCCTGATATTGCATTAGGTGTTGATACATCTTTAGAAACTAAAAACGGTGATTTAGATCCTTTAGATCAGATTGGTGCAGGTGATCAAGGATTAATGTTCGGATATGCGGTAGACGAAACACCGGAACTCATGCCATTACCGATTTCAATTAGTCACAAATTAATGCAACGTGTTGCAAGTTTACGAAAAAATAAGGAATTAGAATACTTAAGACCTGATGCTAAGGCACAGGTAACTGTTGAATATAATGATAAAGGTCAACCATTTAGAATTGACACTGTTGTTATTTCTACACAACATGATGAAAAAACGGAATTGAAACAAATTCAAGATGATATGATTGAAAAAGTAATTAAAGTTATTATTGACCCTGATTTGTTGGATTCAGATACAAAGTATTATATTAATCCAACCGGACGATTTGTTATCGGTGGTCCAAAGGGTGATGCTGGACTTACTGGAAGAAAAATAATTGTTGATACATATGGTGGATATGCACATCATGGTGGAGGTGCTTTCTCCGGTAAAGATGCAACAAAAGTTGATCGTTCAGCTAGTTATGCTGCTCGCTATATTGCAAAAAATATAGTTGCAGCTAAAATTGCATCACAGGTTGAGGTTCAACTTGCGTATGCAATTGGGGTTGCTCAACCTGTATCAATTAATATTAATACATTTGGTACATCTAAATATGACGAATTGGATTTAGTTCAAGCTGTTCGTAAAATTTTTGATTTACGGCCTGCAGGAATTATTGAAATGTTAGACTTACGTCGCCCAATATATAAACAGACAGCAGCATATGGTCATTTTGGTCGTACAGATATTGACTTACCTTGGGAAAAAACAGATAAGATTAAAAGTTTACTTAACGAATTAAATTAAAATAAAAAATGACTTTATTAAATATCATTTTAATAGAGTCATTTTTTATTTAGGAGGTACTTTATGAATTCAAAAACAAATGTAAAATTAGTTACAATTGCTATATTTGTAGCAACATTTTTAACAGCCGTTGAAGGAACAATTGTTTCAACAGCTATGCCAACTATTGTTGGTGAACTTCATGGTGTTTCATTAATGAATTGGGTTTTTTCAATATATTTATTAACTAATGCCATGATGACACCAATATACGGTAAGCTCGCAGATGTTTTAGGACGTAAACCAGTATTTATTTTTGGTCTTGTCATATTTTTGGTTGGTTCAACTCTCTGTGGATTTTCTAATAGTATGGCCACATTAATTATTTCGCGGGCTATTCAAGGTATCGGGGCGGGTGCTATAATGCCAGTGTCATTTACTATAATTGCTGATATTTATTCTGTGGACAAACGTGCTAAAATAATGGGATTAAACGGATCTGCTTGGGGTATAGCGTCAATAGTTGCACCATTGTTAGGTGGTTTCATTGTTGATCATCTTAATTGGCACTGGGTATTTTTCATTAATTTACCTATTGGGTTAGTGACGATAGCAATGATACAAATTTTTTTCAAAGAAAAGCGAAGAATTATGAGTTCAAAAATAGATTTTTTAGGCAGTATATTATTAATGCTTAGTATTTTATCTATTTTATATAGTTTTCAACGTTGGGGCGATGATGGTATAGACCTGATTGTTTTAATTTCTTTCTTTATATTTATTATGTCGCTTTTATTATTTATTCAATGGGAAAAAAGAGTTGAAGATCCAATTATTTCATTGAAACTTTTTAATAATAGAACATTTGTGATTCAAAATGTAGTAGCAGCATTAATATCTGGATTTTTAATTGGATTTGAAGTTTATATACCAACATGGACTCAAGGAATATTAGGATTAAAAGCATCAATGGCAGGATTTGCAGTAACACCCAGTTCCATCTTATGGATAGCTGGTTCCTTTTTTGCTGGAAGTATGATGGCAGCTTGGACACCAAAAAAAGTTTTATCGATTAGTCTATTTTTTATTTTAGTGGGTGCCATTGCACTAGGTACTTTGCCTATAAATACACCTTTTTATCTTTTCTTTATCATTTCGGCTGTACTAGGGATTGGATTTGGGATTACCATTACAACTACGACAGTTACTGCACAGAGTTTAGTACCACAGGCTGACGTAGGTGTGGCTACATCATTTAATACTTTAAGTCGTACATTAGGACAAACATTAATGATTTCAGTCTTTGGGATCATATTTAATACACAAATGCATAAGGAAATAGTAAAAACACCTGGAACAAAGGACAGCATGATGGATATTTTAATTAATCCGCAAACGGCTAACCAACTACCGCAACATTTAATACCAAAATTACGTGAAGTTTTGTATCAAGGTCTTCATGGGATATATATAGCAGGTATTTTTATTGTAATTCTTGCAATTATTATTAATTTATTCGATAAAAAGACTAAAGATTATTTGCAATAACAGGGTTCGTTTGCTACACTAAAAATAATATAAAACGATTAAGAGGAACTAGTAAAGTAACTAACTATTTCAGCGAGTATATGGGAGTGGAAATATACATAGTTGGTTATTTGAACTCATCCTTGAGTTTTCTCACTGAACGGTAGTAGGTGCGAACGTTATTTCACGTTATGAAAAAGAGTCAGTATTTTATACTGGAATAATAGGTGGTACCGCGGAAAATTCGTCCTATAGAAGTTTATCTTCTATAGGACTTTTTTGTATATATAATCAGAAAGGAAGTAATACACATGGCATATAACCATAAAGAAATCGAACAAAAATGGCAAGCATTTTGGGATGCAAATCAGACATTTAAAACGACTGAAGATCCTGAAAAGAAAAATTATTATGCATTAGATATGTTTCCGTATCCATCCGGGCAAGGACTTCATGTTGGACATCCAGAAGGTTTCACGGCTACAGATATTTTGGCTCGAATGAAGAGAATGCAAGGATTTAATGTCTTACATCCAATGGGATGGGATGCCTTTGGTCTTCCAGCTGAACAGTATGCACTTGATACTGGACATAGCCCTAAAGCATTTACTAAAACGAATACTGATAATTTTAGGCGTCAAATTAAATCCTTGGGACTTTCATATGATTGGAGTCGTGAGTTAAATACGACTGATCCTGATTATTATAAATGGACACAATGGATTTTTGAAAAATTATATGAAAAAGGTTTAGCGTATGAAGATGAAGTTGCCGTTAACTGGAGTCCTGATTTAGGAACTGTTGTTGCTAATGAAGAAGTTATTGATGGTAAAACAGAACGTGGCGGGTACCCAATTGTCAGAAAACCAATGCGCCAATGGGTCTTAAAAATTACTGCTTATGCTGATCGCTTACTTTCAGATTTAGACGATTTAGATTGGCCAGATAGCATCAAAGAGCAACAAAGAAATTGGATTGGAAAATCAACTGGTGCTAGCGTTAACTTTAAAGTCGATCAACATGATGATATAAAAATTGATGTCTTTACGACACGTCCTGAAACTATTTATGGTGTTTCTTATATTATTGTCGCACCAGAATTAGATATAATTGATAAAATTACTATTGATTCTCAAAAGGATGCTGTTAAGGCTTATCAAAAAGAAATAGAAGTTAAGTCAGATTTAGAGAGAACTGATTTAGCTAAAGATAAAACTGGGGTATTTACTGGTTCTTACGCAATAAATCCTGTAAATGGTAAAAAATTACCAATTTGGATTGCTGATTATGTTCTAGCATCGTATGGAACTGGTGCTGTTATGGCAGTACCTGCACATGATGAAAGAGATTTCGAATTTGCAACTAAATATGGATTGGATATTTTACCCGTTATAGAAGGACCTGAAATAACTGATGAAGCAAATACTGAACCTGGTAAATATATTAATTCTGGTTTTTTAAATGGCTTAGTGAAAGCTGATGCTATCGAAAAAGCTATTGCTTGGATGGAAGATAATAACATTGGTGAAAAGAAAACAAATTATAAATTACGTGATTGGTTATTTTCAAGACAACGATATTGGGGTGAACCAATTCCTATTATTCACTGGGAAGATGGCGAAACAACAACAGTCCCTGTAGATCAGTTACCACTTGAATTACCTGAAGCAACGGATATTAAACCCTCTGGAACAGGTGAGAGTCCATTAGCCAACTTAACTGACTGGATTAATGTTGTCGACGAAAATGGGCGTAAAGGTAAACGTGAAACGAATACGATGCCACAATGGGCTGGTAGTTCATGGTACTTTGTTCGTTTTATTGATCCACATAACCCTAATGAAATTGCTGACCATAAAAAGTTAGAAGAATGGTTACCTGTTGACGTTTATGTTGGGGGTGCAGAACATGCTGTGTTACATTTGCTATACGCAAGGTTCTGGCATAAATTCTTGTACGATATTGGCGTTGTACCTACTAAAGAGCCGTTCCAAAAGTTAGTTAATCAAGGGATGATTTTGGGCGATAATCATGAAAAAATGTCTAAGTCTAAAGGTAACGTGGTTAATCCAGATGATATCGTTGAACGTTTTGGTGCGGATACTTTGCGCCTTTATGAAATGTTTATGGGTCCATTAGATGCCTCAATTGCTTGGAGCGAAGATGGGTTAAATGGTTCGCATAAATTTATTGAACGTATTTGGCGTTTAATTATGGATGAAGATAATCAAATTAGCGCAGCTATTGTTGATAAAAATGATGGTGAACTTGATAAGATTTATAATCAAACAGTAAAAAAAGTAACTGAAGATTACGAAGCACTTCATTTTAATACAGCTATTTCACAATTGATGATTTTTGTTAATGAAGCTTTTAAAGTTAAATCGTTAGCTAAAGAACAAGTTGAAGGATTTATTCAATTGATTGCACCAATAGCGCCACACATGGCTGAAGAAGTTTGGTCGTTGTTAGGAAATAAGGAATCAATTAGTTATGCTGCATGGCCAATATTTGATGAAAGTAAACTTGTTGAAAATACAGTTGAAATTGTCTTACAAGTAAATGGTAAAGTGCGTCAACATAGCGTGGTTTCAAAAGATGCAACTAAAGATGAATTAGAAAAAATGGCTTTAAATGATGACAAAATTAAAGAAGAACTTGAAGGTAAAACAATTCGAAAAGTAATTGCTGTCCCTGGTAAGTTAGTTAATATTGTCGCAAATTAAAGCTTTAATTTAAGTAAACGGGGACTACAAAATTATCGATATTTTGTGGTTCCTATTTATTTTTGGTTAAAATTCAAAAAATAAATTGCAACTGAATTTTAAAAGCTATAAAATGGTAAGATTAAGTATGATCAGAAAGTAGGGTACAAAAGTAATGGATGAAGATATCGAAGTAGAGGGCCAAGCAGCTTCTGAACAAAATGACGCTAAACAAAAGATGTTGCAAGGATCAGCTTGGATGACTGCTGGTAGTATTTTTTCAAGAGTTTTAGGGGCAATTTATATTATTCCATGGAATATGTGGTTGGGACCAGATAGATTACAAGCTAATGCACTTTATAGTATGGGTTATAACGTTTACAGTTTCTTCTTAATGATTGCTGTTGCTGGTGTTCCTTCAGCCGTAGCTAAGCAGGTTGCGCATTACAATGCACAAAATGAATATGGTATTGGAAGACGCCTATTTAAATATGGGATGGCTTTAATGGCGATTATGGGTGTAGTCTGTGCAGTAATATTATGGATTATCGCACCATACATTACAAGTGGTGATAAGAATGTGATTCCAGTCTTTAGATCCTTATCTTGGGCATTATTGATTATTCCTATGATGAGTTTAATACGAGGCTTTTTTCAAGGCTATCAGGAAATGGCTCCGTCAGCAATTTCACAGTTCTTTGAACAAATTGCTCGAGTTATTTATATGCTTGCCGCAACTTTTATCATCATGAAAATTAGTCATGGTAGTTATATTACAGGTGTAACGCAGTCAACTTTTGCGGCTTTTATTGGGGCCTTAGGCGGAATGCTAGTTTTAGTATGGTATTTTTATCGTCGAAAACCAGAATTGGATCGATTAGTTGCCAATAGTGATAATAAGTTAACAATTTCTACCAAACAAATTATTAAAGAAGTTATCAGGGAATCTATTCCTTTTATTATTATTGGCGCTGCCATTACGATTTTTGGATTGATTGATCAGTATACCTTCTTTGGTATTATGAGCCATGTTACAAACTACTCACGAACGATTCAAAATGAACTGTGGGCATTATTTAGTTTTAATGCTAATAAATTAGTTATGATTATTATTTCTATTGCGTCTGCCATGTCTATTACAGCTATTCCGTTATTATCTGAGGCATATACAAGAAATGATAAAAAGGCTTTGAGTGAACAAACTTCTGACACCTTACAATTGTTCTTTTTCGTAATGTTACCTTGTGCCTTAGGGATGGCAGCTGTTGCTCACCCACTATATGTTGTTTTCTATGGGTATGATCCAGTTGGAATCTATGTTTTACAATTTTCAGCGTATGAATCAATCTTCTTAGGATTATTCACAGTTGTTTCTGCTATTTTACAAGGTGTTTATCAAAATAAAAAAGCAATTATATATTTTGTCGTTGGAGTGGTAGTTAAATTAATTGTTCAATATCCATTAGTAGCTTGGTTAGGTGCCTTTGGGCCATTAGCAGCTACAGGGATCGGGATGGGCGTAAGTTCATGGCTAATGATTCGCTCATTACACAAAATGTTCCATTTAAATGTAAAATTAATACAAACAAGATTAAATAAAATGATGCTTTATGCACTAATAACATTTTTTACCGCATTTATAGTAGTAAAAATTGCTTATCTATTTTTACCAATAGACAGCCGAATTAGTGCAATTATCACAATTATTGCTGCCGCTGGATTAGGTGGCTACATATATATTTACTTCAGTTTAAAAACAAGATTAGCCGACAAAATATTGGGCGAACGGGTTGCTGGATTACGCCGTAGATTGAGAATTAAGTGAGGTTTAATTTAAAATGAGAATTGATAAATTTTTGACGGAAACGCAATTTGGTACAAGAAGTGATGTTCGAAAAATTATTAAACAGAAGAAAGTGATTGTTGATGGCGAGTTAATCACTAGCATTAAACTTCAGGTTAGTCCATCAAAATCGGTTATTCAGGTAGATGGTGATGTAATTCACTATCAAAAATATTATTATTATCTTTTAAATAAACCAGCAGGTGTGTTAACGGCAACTAAAGATAGGAAACAAAAGACAGTGATGGATTTGTTCAATAGCGTCGATTATCGGGATGATTTATTTCCAGTTGGACGGTTGGATAAGGATACAACTGGACTATTGCTTATTACAAATGATGGACAATTAGGTCATCAGATGTTGTCACCAAAACATCATATCGATAAAGTGTACTTTGCTAAAGTTGATGGGCAAGTGACTACTGACGATGTGATTAAATTTGAAACCGGATTGCTATTAAAAGATGGGATGCAAACTAAACCTGCAAAATTAATTGTTGAATCTTATAATAGTGATTCAAATATCTCAGAAGTTTTAATTACGATTACTGAAGGTAAGTATCATCAAATCAAACGAATGTTTGGAGCTATCGGTATGAAAGTTATCAGACTTGAACGTAAAAAAATGGCTACTTTAGAGTTAGAACCAACGCTATCGTTAGGCCGCTATCGTGCTTTAACAGATGAAGAAATTGAATCAATCAAATAGAAAATTGTTGGCGTAACTAGCCAGCAATTTTTTATTATTTTATTTGTTTTTGATGTTCCTTTATTGAGTAGTAAGGTCTATCAATATATCTAACTGAATACGCTTTTAAATACCGATTATTAAAATTTTGTGATAAAATGGGCTTACTAATATTTTAGGAGGAATTCAAATGAGTATAGATTGGAAAGCAGAAGTTGAAAAGCGTCAAGACGCCTTATTAGAAGATTTATTTGCAATGTTAAAAATTGAAAGTGTTCGTGATGAATCAATTGCAACAACTGAAGCACCTTTAGGTCCAGGACCTAAAGCTGGGTTAGATAAATTCTTAGAAATTGGAACGCGTGATGGTTTTGAAACATTAAACCTTGATGGTTTAGCCGGACATATCGAATTTGGTGAGGGGGATGAAACGTTAGGTATTTTAGCTCACGTTGACGTTATGCCTGCTGGTAACGGTTGGGATACTGATCCATTCACACCAGTCGTGAAAGATGGTCGAATTTATGCTCGCGGTGCCTCAGATGATAAAGGACCAGGAATGGCTGCATATTATGGTTTAAAAATCATTCAAGAATTAGGATTACCAGTTTCTAAAAAAGTTCGATTTATTATTGGAACGGATGAAGAAAGTGGTTGGAGAGGAATGACTCATTACCTTGAAAATATGCCTGAACCTGATTTTGGATTTTCACCAGATGCATTTTTCCCAATCATTAATGGTGAAAAGGGAAATATTACTTACTTCTTAAACTTTAAAGGATCAAATGGAGATAAGGATCAATTGCTTGAATTTGATGCTGGCCTCCGTGAAAATATGGTTCCTCGCGATGCTAAAGCTGTTATTAAAACAGAAGACGGCGCTGAGATGGAAGAAGTATTTAACGATTTTATTGCTGCTAATATTGTTACAGGTAAAATGGAACGCAATAATGATATTGTGACTATCTCGATGGTAGGAAAAGCAGCCCATGCACAAGAACCTAAAAATGGAGAAAATGCCGGAACTTTCTTGGCATTATTCTTGAACCAATTTAATTTTGGTGGGGATGCTGCTAACTATCTTCGTTTGGCTGCTGATTACTTACACAGAGATTCACGTATGAACAACTTTAGTATTGCCTTCACTGATGATATCATGGGCGATTTAACGATGAATTCTGGAATTTTCACATTTAAAGCTGATAAAGGTGGACAAATTGCCTTGAATTTCCGCTTCCCTAAAGGTATGACGGAAGTAGATATTAAACGTGGTCTTGAAAATGTAACAAATGAAATGAATGTTGTAATTGAAGCAGGTAGGTTACAAGGACCTCATTACGTTTCACCAGAAGATCCTTTGGTTAAAACATTATTAGGTGTTTATACGAAACAAACTGGCGAAAAAGCTGAAGGTTTAGTCGTTGGTGGTGGGACGTATGGTCGTCTCCTAAAACGTGGTGTTGCTTTTGGTGCAATGTTCCCAGGTGTACCTGATACAATGCATCAGGCCAATGAATTTATTCCTTTAGATGACGTGCTGAAAGCTGCTGCCATATATGCTGAAGGAATATACGAATTGATCAAGTAAATAATTAATTTTATATACTTGTATGATACTAATATACATTTAGGATGGCTTTTTTTAAAAGATTTATCATCTTTAAAGTATCGTTAATATGTAATCATTTGTAAAAAATAATGTAACCTATACCCCTAATGTTGAAAAACGTTAGGGGTATTTTTATGATTAAATTTCCACTTTAATACAAAATTTAAACCGTTTAAACATAGTTAATGGGAACTAAATTGAAGACGTAAGTTAGTAAACAGTATGGTATCAGTAGAAGCGTATTTTCAGTCTTCGTCACAATATTTGAATTAAAACTTCAAAATATTATGTAAGCGATTAACATGGTGTTATAATAATTCTGGTTCAAAGTTTGTTTTTAGTTTACTATGTATCAGATTATATTCAATTTGTTCGTGGATAGAATGAAAAATAGTCACTTTTATGAGGTGGTCAAATGAAGTTAGTAGTAGATAATGTATCAAGAGGAAGTATTCTAAAAGACGTTTCTTTTTATCTCAATCAAGGAGATAAAATTGCTCTCGTTGGTTTAAATGGATCAGGAAAAACAACCATTCTGAATATTATGATGGAGTTATTAATGCCATCAACGGGGAAAATAATTAAAACTAATGTTAAATTAGCGACTGTTTTTCAAAACAATGTTCTTGATGATGATTTGACCGTTATTCAAAACTTACGTTTCAGAATTAAAAATAAAGAAAAAATAAAAAGTATTCAGGAAAAAATGAAAAACTTGAACATCAATGAGTCCTTAAAGTATTCTAGCTTATCTGGTGGGCAGAAACGTATTGTTAATTATTTAAGAGCGATTGCTGTAGAGCCGAATTGCTTACTATTAGATGAAATGTCAGCTGGAATTGATGTTGATATACGTCAATTAATTTGGAATGATCTTGATGAGTATTTAAAAGAGAATAATTGTGGTGTGTTATTTACTACTCATCTATTAAGCGAATTAGAAAATGCCAATAAAATTATTTTCGTATCAAATGGAACTGTTAAATATTTTGGAGAAATGGTTACATTTATGAATAAAATTTCAAAAGTTAAATTAATTTTGAATAAAACTGAAGATGATAGGTATTTTAATACGTCTGCAGAAGCAGTGAGATTTATTGAAGATAATCATTTGATAAATGAAAACTTTGAAATAAGAAAGGCAACCTATACTGACTTATTTAAAAATATGGAGGAAGGAATTTAAGGATGAATAAACAGTTTATTCAAAGAAACATTCTAATTTTCATAAAAGATAAAGTTGGTATCTTTTTTTCATTTTTAGGTATGGTTATAAGTCTTGTAATTTATATATTTTTTCTTCGCTCTAATTTAGTCGATTCTTTGGCTGGAATTAATCATAGTGAACAGTTTATTGATACATGGATGATTTCTGGGTTGATTTCTATTGTCTCAATGACTAGTACACTAATCGCATTTGGTCAAAAACTGGAAGATAAAAAGAATAAGAGATTAGATGATTTTATTGTTAACAGTCAAATAAAAAGTAGTACAATTAATCAATTGTATACTTTGACGTCAGTCATGGAAGGTATTGTGTCGACATTTATTTTCTCATTAATATGTTATGCGTATCTATCTCTAACTTATCATTATAATGCTTATAATGTAACATTTTTTGTAGTATTTCTATTTAATGTTTTACTAATTGTATTTTCAAGTTTACTGTTTTCATTGGTGACAGATTTTTTAAATACTACGTCTAGTTTTTCATCATTGTCAGCAATTGTTGGTACTATGTCCGGTTTTCTTTCAGGAACTTATATTGTTTATGGGGATCTTCCAGCTTTTATGCAGCATACTTTAAAATTGTGGCCTGGTTATCAAATCGCAGCTATTGCACGCTATGAAAGTATTAAAAATATCAGGATAGGAAATAACTCTATTTTGTTCTCGTCACTAGGAATTAGTTCTGATTTTTTGCAAGCTATACTTATAACGATTATATTTGGAATACTACTAATAATTATTTCAATATTTACAAATGTTTATCATAAAGATTGATTTTAATTTGAAAAAAAGAACCTTATGTTACCTATATGTTAATATCAGTTCTGCTAATTTCAAAGAGTTGATTATAAAGAAAATTAATAAATAGAGGATGAAAACAAATCAAAAAGAGATACTCGAGGGTGGCGATTAAAATATTCGTTCAATGCAACGAAATTTAAATAAAAATTATACAGCTTATTTTGGTATTCTACCTAGCGATGGTATTTATGGAACGAGAAACATATGTTTACACGCTAAAAGAAACAAAATAAATAATTTCTATGTTTCAAATATGTCAACGGGATGGAGTGGAAACTTAGGGTTCCCAATGCCTGAGGGTTGGGACTTTGATCAATTTACTGAATATACGCATGGTGGAGTTGATATTGATCAAGTCTCTTCATCAGGTAAGGATTTAGGCTGTAAGAATTTTGATGTATCGGAGGATATATCTGTAAATAAGGTGACACATCGATTTATTAAATCAGTGCAAATGTTAAATTCTTTTAAAGATATAACATTTGAAATGGGAAAAACATATGGTCCTACGGTTCTTCCAGGGATAGATGCATGGCTTACAGTTAAAGATAGTTGGAGTGTAGAGACAGGAAATTCATCTTCTCCATTTACCATTCACAATGGTAAATGGAGAGTTCTTTTCAAAATGATATAGCTGATATAATGAAGATTAAATATGGTGTTATTAATTATTTAGATACCATGGGAATAGTTAATCGTATTGCGGGTAATCTCCAAAACGGGATGTTAATAATGGGAGTTGCAACAAGGGCAGAAGAACCTTGGCAAATTGGTATGAAGATAACGTATAATGAATCATATACAGAGGGTGATGAAAGTAATAAAATATCAGATACGATTGAAATTTATTATAAGCAACCAGTGGTTAGTCCCATATATCCCGAAGTTTCGTATAATTATGTTTATGATATAGTTAGTGGATTGGAAATTGTCGGAGCATGGATTGTTATTGGTCAGCGGTTATCATGGCTGTAGCGTTTGTTGCTTCTATACCAGAATTATTAGTAGCAGCTCCAGCAGTTGCTGCTTTTGGACTTTTGGTTGATACATTGCCACAAGAATAAAGAATATAGGAGATAATATAGATGGCAATTCCAGCAATGCTAACGGTGTTATTATTTGTGTTTATGATGAATTTATATCTTACTCTTTCTATAGTAAGGATAAAAAAGTCAATAAATAATGGTAATAAAAAGATTGAGAAAGAAAAAGATAGATTAAAAGAATTTAGAGGAGATAAATAATGAGCGAGCCTAATTTATTTATTATTTTATTTGTATTATTTTTAATCTTTATCGTACAATTTGTATATTTTTTAAATATTAAAAATAAATTGCTTGAATTATCGTATGAAATAACTAAAATTAGGGAAGAATTACTAAACATAACAATTGTTAAAGTTTTGAATTTAGAAAAAAAATTAAAAGATAAAGAATAAATGTATGATAAAAAACAAGGTATTCAGATATATTTCTGATCCCCTTGTTTTTTATCTAAAGTAGGTAGACAACAAACTGAATAGTTTAGTGTCTATACTGAGTATGTAGTATAATTACTACGATAAGTTAGTCTTAAAACTTAGACATTAAACAACTACATAAATAAAGCGTAGATATGAATGTGTATCAACGTTATTTAATATATTTTTGAAGGAAAGATAGAAACTGGAATGAGAAAAGCATTAGTTAAACATTTACATTTTAATGATACAGTTGCTTATTGGACAGCACATACGATTGTTTTTATTTACCTGTAAGGAGATGAACTAATGCAAATACAACCTATTTTTTGGGCAATTATCGCGATATTAATAACAGTTTTCTTTCCTTCACGCCAATGGTTAGAACGACATCATTTAGATTATTTTATTCTTGTTACGTACGTAATAATATTAATAGTAATGGTTGTAGCCATACCTTATAGAAAAAGTACTGGCTTGAATGAGATTTATATTGTGAGTGCTTTTATCATCTATGAACTAGGCTATTTATTTATATATAAAAGATTAAAAAAATAAATTAACGTGAGAAAAAATTGTAGAAGAACATTTCTACAATTTTTTATTTGATTAGATAATTTAAAAAGCAAACTCTTTAATAATTAAGGAGTTTGCTTTTTTGTTAAACAGAGTGTATTAAATCAGGTATTGATCTACCATATTTTATTAGCTTGGTATAAATATCAGGGTCTGTATGAGGTAGGTCTTTCCTGTCTGTATATATATAATTACCGAACGGGTCTGTATAGACGATACAATATACACAGTGCCTAGACATGCCCATATCAGGTAACGGATAGCTCATCGTTATTGGTTCACTTGCTAAGGCGAGAATCCTAGGGGTACCAAAATCATTGTGGTTTTTAAAAAACTGCTTAAAATCAGGTAACACGACAGAACTTTCATTCATAGTAGGAATGATGATAACATCATGAATAACATAATTTGAATAGTTTGTAATGGTTACCTGAGGTATCCCTGTTTCAGTAGAGTAAGAACTAGCAGATGCCGTAATACGCGATGATATTTGAATAATATTTTTTTGCCTTTCATATTGTTCTTGACGCTTACTTATTTTATTGCTGTTGTGAGAAAGAAATAGCACTAAATATTGCGGCGGAGGCAGCAAAAATGGCTGGTAAAGTCGCAACGAAAGATTGTAAATAAGTCATAGTATTTTTTCTCCTTTTTAAATAGTATATGAAACATATTCATTTTATTAATTAAAAAATCCAACTCGTAAATAAATACGAATTGGATCAATATATACGGTAAATTAGATGTTAACCACACAAAAACCACATAAAAGTTGGTTAAACGATGGTATATCAATGATAACAATGCGCCTGACAGGAATCGAACCTGCACTTGGAAACCCAAACAGCGATCTGAACGCTGCGCGTCTGCCAGTTCCGCCACAAGCGCAAAATAAATTACTTTGAAAACTCAATAACAGTACCGTAGCCATGTAAAACTAAGAATCTTGGGGCAATCGTTACACGAACAGTTTGTGGTTCGAAATGAACGTTAATAATCCCGTCGCCACCTTTATTAATTGCGCGTTCTGCTAGTTCTGCTTGGACACGATCATATAAGGTATCAAAATCATCTACACGATCAATTTCATCGGCTTCTAGTACAATCTTGGCTGTCGCATTAACGATGCCTTTAATAGCATAAGAACGGTTAACATCTCCGGTTGTTAAGAACATATAAATCACTCCTTGAGTAATAGTTTAAGATAAAAATGCTAGATTGACAAGGATTAAAAAAACTAGCCTCAAGAGTTAGTCTCAACTAGGCTAGTTTTGTAGGTTACATGAAGATACGGTAGTTACGTTTATTAATTGAAATTAATTCTTTAGCCTTACTCTTTGAACTGAATTTAAGTAAATTTTTGATTAAACGTTCTAATTTTTCGTCATCTTTAGAAACTTTTTCAAAAATATCATTGTCAATCTTTATTGTTAGATCTTCCTTTTTGCTTGGAACCTTAAATGTTTTAGAAGTTTCATCGCTTGTGATGAAGTTTTTCTCAAGATCTGCTAATAAATTTTTGCTCATATGTTTTCTTCCTCCAGTTTCTTACTATATTAATCATAACACCTAGATGACTAAAATCATAGGAAATGAAAAAAGATAAAAATGTTATTAAGAGAATTAGATAATAATTTTGCTTTATAAATCTAATTTTGAAAGTATTGCAGGGATGTCGACTCCATCAGGGCTTTTTAAGATTAGCGATTGTTTATCAGTGAAATTAAATTTTTCCAATAATTTTTGATTTACTTCTTCTTGTTCGTATTTCAGCGTTTGTACATTGGTAAACTGTTCAGATTTAAAAGATTTAAGCAGGGCTTTTAATAAATGTGTCGCGATACCTTGTTGTTCTTCGTTTTTCGAAACTAATAATAGACCAATCCAAACGGATTGAACTTCAGGATAATCTGTTAAAAAATCAATCATAGCTACTAATTTATCTGCTTTGAAGAAGCCCAGTGTCCATTTTTGATCACTTTTAACTGACAACGGGATCGAAGTTAAATCAGATTTTATTTCTTCAATGGCTAAATCTTGTTTACCTTGGAGTTTTAGGTAAGTAGATTGACTTTTTTCTAATTCTAACATTTGAGTTAGATCTTTTTCGGTTAACTCTCGAACCACGTAGGGGGCACTAAAAATAGAAATCCTTTTTAATAACATACTGAAAACCTTCTTTATTTCAAATTTTGTAGGTAAAACGCTAACATCTAATACAATTTTAATGATATACTGTAACTACAAATAAAAGATATGGGGTGGCAAATATGGAACAAGAATATAAAAATATTTTAGTCCCAGTTGATGGATCAGATTCAGCTGAAAAAGCATTAAAGCGTGCAGTAGAAAGTGCTAAAGCAAACCATGCACATTTAGATATTTTAAACGTAATTGATACGCGTCAATTTTCTGTAAGTTTTTCAGGAATGATGGATGGGGGCGGTTCAATCGTCTATCAGACTTTTGAAGATACAGAAGCATATATGAATGAATTAAAAGAAGATATTGTAAAAAATGGGTTTACAGATGTTGATATTCATATTCGTTTTGGTAGTCCTAAAACAGTAATTGCCAAAGATTTTATTGAAGATCATCATTCAGATTTAATTATCATGGGTCAATCTGGCTTGAAGGCAGTGGAAAGAATGTTAATGGGTGCAGTTACAAATTACGTTACTCGTTTAGCACCTTGTGATGTCTTAGTTGTTAAATAATAAAGAGGGTTGCGTAATTTAGCAACTCTTTTATTATTTATAGGACTAACTCAGTATAAAGTAAAAATGAATTAAAAAATAGTCATATTAGATTAAAAGAGAGAAGGGGTACTGGTGGAAATAGGTTTATATTTAGTTATGGCAATTTTGATTATTTATAATGTTAAGTTGTCTCTACAATTAACTAAAGTGCGTCAAGCTAATGTTAGAACTGTGGACTCACTAGGTCCTGAAGAGACTAAAATATTAGCAGACTACGCAATTGAGAAACGAAAATGGCAAGTCCTTGGCAATGGAATGTTCTTTTTAGCTCTCGTTTGCGCTTTTATTGGAACAACAATAGAAACGAGTTATTTTGTAACACTTTATGTTGTAACAATGATTGCTGTGAATCGTTCAAGAATAAGAGTCAATAAGCTGTTATTATTAGATAATTAATGTTGCATTAAAAGTCTATATCTTAAATTAAAGAATTCACAAAAGTTAGGTATAAGTAACCTAATTTTTGAGGAACTTAATATTTGGGAAAGGCTTATTTTTTTTAAATGAATAAATGTTGTGACATGTTAGCTGATCTTAGAGAGAATTTCGTATGTGTAGTGGTGCCATCCAGATGACTAACTTTATAAAAAGTAGTTTAGCATGGTAAAACAGATTTTTTAAATTAATGGTTAATAAATAGTAAAGATTCTTACTGAGCATCAATGTTTTTAAGTAACTATGATATTCTAAAATTAAGCGAAATTCCTGGAGGGTTATTGTGAAACGATTTAAATATTATTCAATTTCCTTGTTAAAGGGATTAGCGTCTTTAATTATTCTTTTAGCAATTGGAAATTTGATAGGTCCATCTAATTGGCGGTTATTAATTAATTATTATTTAATTTTGAATTTTTTAACTTTTTATCCATATAATCTCGAGTTAAATGGATTAAATAAAAAATTAGTGCAAAAAGTTAAAATTGACGAGGTAGAGGAACCACACTCTAGACAAGAAATGAATACACGTAAAGTATCAACTGAAAATTTAACGCGCTTATTAATTTATGTCATGCAATTTGCAGGGTTAATCCTAATTGCTCCTGGTCAATTCATGTATTACTATTTAATCAAAAATTGAATTTTAATGATATCTCCACTGTTGATTAGATGACAGTGGGGATATTTTTTTAGAAAATTATTTGACAAAAGAATCAAAAACACATATAGTCATAATATCGTTAATGAGGTTAACGGAACGAATAATCGTTAATGCCATTAACTAAAAAGAGAGGGTGGATAATTTTGTTCAAAGAATTTATGTCAAAGAATAAGAGGTCAGTTGCGTATATCGCAATTGCATGTTTAATTCCAAGTTTAATTGCATATGGAACCTATAAGTTAGTTTCAAGTAAGCAACAAATGGACACAGGAAATTTAAAAGTAGCTATTATAAATAACGATGAAGAAGCATCATTTAATGGAAAATCAATTGACGTTGGTAAGGAAGTTACTAAAATTCTTAAAACCAATAAACAAGCCAAATGGGAGTTTGTTAGCGCAGAAACTGCGAAAAAACATTTAGATTCAGGCGATTATACAATGTCAGTTACATTGCCAAGTAATTTTTCAAAAAACGCAACAACTGCACTTGATGAAACGCCAAAAGTGAGTTTGTTAAAAACAAAACAATCAGATACAAATAACTATGTTTCGCAATTGATTACAAAACAGGTTGCAGAACAATTGAAATCACAAGTTTTAACTAATATCCAAAAAGCGTATGATTCTGCATTACTTGGTTCCGTTAAACAATTAGGTTCAGGTGTTAAAGAAGCCTCAACTGGTGTAAAAACGTTAAATAAAGGAACCGTTAAATTAAAAAATGGTAGTAAAGAAGTTACTAGAAATTTAAATACATTGGCAACAAGTATGGTGACCTTTGATAAAGGTAATCAGACATTAAAAACAGGATTAAATACTTATACAACTGGGGTTGATACTTTAGCTGATGGTGTAAATACCTATACAACTGGTGTAGGTACACTGGTGAATGGTAATAATCAATTAGCCTCAGGAATTAATACACTTGTTGCTAGTGCACCAACCTTATCAAATGGTGTGACTCAATATGTTGATGGGAATAAAACATTAGATGCGGGACTTTCTACGTTGCAAACTGGCGGATCTACATTAGCAGCTGGTGTAGGCACGTTAGCAACTGGTGCAACTACATTAAATTCGAACTCGAATGATTTAAATAATGGTGCGAAAACATTAGCTGCAAGTATGTCAGGTAGCCAATCGTTACCGATGGCGGTAGCAGGTTTAACAGCATATTCAACTGGTATTAAAACTGGTGTAACTCAAATTCAAACAAGATTAAAATCTCGTAGCGAAATTATTAATCATATTCCTGAAATAATTCAACAAATTAAAGATACAAAGCAAGGATCAAAAGAATTAAAAGCTGAACTTGAAGAAATTTCAGGATCAATTGAAACATTACAAGCATTACCTGGATTAGTAACAAAATTGATGGCGGCAGGGGATAAATTAACAACTGTTCAAACTCAAATGAATGCAATTAATTCAGATACAACACAAAAGATGTTTAGTTTGACATTAGCTAAAGGTCAGGCATCGACTTCTAACAAGAAGGTTCGTACGATGATTAATGACTCAACAACAATGAGCCAAAAAGAAAAAGACACTGTTTTACAACAAATCACAAAAACAGATACAGCAATAACAACTGTTGGTACAAATATAACTGGGGTAAGTAAAAATTTAACAGATACAAAAGCGATGTTAGAGGCAGTGATGAGTGATGTAGGTGGCTTAATGGCTGAATTTAAATCAACAATGGGTGATGTAGATCTTAAAGCCATGTTGGAAAAATTTGCTAAAATTTCGACACAAGCAACTGCATTATTGAGTAATACTGATACCTTGACGAGCGATTCAATGATTGGTCTTTTAGGTGATACAAAAGACTTGAGTGATCAAATTGATTCATTAGTGATAGCATCAAATGCTAATGCACAAGTTGCTGGTAAATTAAATGCTAGTGTTAATGGTGCTGGTGTTGATGTTACAAGTGAAAAAACAATTAATGCAACAATTAAGAATTCAATCATGACAGGTAGTATTAACAAATTGTCAGCTGGTATCTTAGGATATACAGCAGGAACAGGACAAGTAACTGATGGTATTAATCAATTAAATAGTAATGTACCAACTTTAATAACAGGTGTTACTGCTTTAAGAGCAGGATCGCAAAAACTTGTTACAGCAGGTGGACAACTTGAGGCAGGAACACAAACGTTAGTTTCAGGTGGTACACAATTGAAAGCAGGATCTGATAAGCTTGTTAGTGGTGGTACACAATTGACAACTGCTAGTACACAATTGACAGATGGAAGTTCGAAATTAAAAGCGGCAAGTACACAATTAACAGATGGTGATACACAATTGGCAGCTGCTAGTCCTCAATTAGTTGATGGCTCACAAAAATTAGCTGATGGGTCTAAACAAGTAACATCAGGATTGGATACAGCTAATGATGGTGTAACATTATTAAATACTAAATTAGCAGCAGGAGCATCACAGGTTGGTAATATCAATTCATCTCCAAAAAATGTGGCTCAATTCGTTGAACCTGTTAAAACAGAAACTGAAAGTGACAATCTCGCTAAAACTTTGAAAAATACATTTGCCCCATTAGTGATTGTTTTATCATTATTTGTCGGTGCAATTGTAACTCAATTAATTTTATTCAGATACCGTAAGAAGAATGAATTATCACAAAACTGGTTACAGAACCTTTTCCTAATGTTATTTATTTCTGTTATTCAAACAGCAGGAGTTCTCTTATTAACATTATTCTTTAGTGTAACAATTGAACATCCAATTAGTTTCGTAATCTTTACGTTCTTATCGGGAATAATCTTTACTCTTTTATGTGTGGTAATTGACGAACTCCTTGGAACAATGGGTATTCTCTTATCTTTAGCATTACTACTCGTACAATTAGTGATTACAGGACAAGTTATTCCAAATACGATGTTATCAAATGCTTATCAAGTATTTGCAGAGTTCTTACCTGTTACACATGTATTAAATGGCTTCACATATGCAATTAATAGCCAAGGTTCTGGTATGATTGGTTCAGTGCTTGCATTACTTGTTACAGCCGTAGTACTGGGTGTGGTTTGGACGTTTGTAAATCGTAAACAATTAACGGTATCAACTGAAAAAGAAAAATAGAGATACAGTTGATTAGATATAGTAATTAACCGCGTTTTATGCTAAATTTAACTGTAGGTAGAACATGCAGAGGAGAATTAGCAATGACAACAACTAAGTTAATGGATGACTATATTAGTATGTATTTAGGAACTTTTAAGAATGTGGAAGGATTCATTTCACAACCTACTAGTGAGTTTAATTTATCTTTTGAACAATTCTTGATTTTAAAAGATATCCATAGCACTGAAGATATAAGCATGGTTGATATCGCTAAAAAAAGAAATGTTTCAAGGAGTGCAATTGCACGCCAATTAAACGTACTAAAACAATTAAGATACATCTATCAAGAACAAGACACAGTTGATAGAAGAAGAATAAACCTACGCTTGTCTGATCAGGGTGCAAAAGTAGAACGAGTTGTGACTGAGTCAATTAAGAAACGGTTTGATACTTGGGTAAATGTTTTAGGTGAAGATAAGGCAGTTCTACTGCTTAGTTTAATGAAAGAATTCGGGCAAAAAATAATGGTAGACAGAAAATAAAATTCTGTGTACCATTTTTTGCTTGAAAGTGTTGTATGCGTTTTCTATAAGTAGTATATTAGTTTAATATACTACTTAAAAAAATAATTGTTTTTTAAGGATTAAATTAATACCAAATGAAATCATTATTGGAGGAAGAATATGACAAAAATTATTGCAATTAACGCAGGTAGTTCAAGTTTAAAATTCCAATTATTTAGCATGCCAGAGGAAACTGTTATTGCTAAAGGATTGATTGAAAGAATTGGACTTAAAGACTCAATTTTAACGATTAAATATGGTAACGGAAAAAAATATGAAGATGTATTAGATATCGACAATCATTCAGTAGGTGTACAGTTATTACTTAAATTATTGCTTCAATTGGATATTATTGCTGATTTTAATGAAATTTCCGGTGTTGGACATCGCGTTGTTGCTGGTGGTGAATATTTCAAAAAATCAACATTAGTAAATGCCGATACAATTGCAAAAATTAATGAATTATCTGAATTAGCACCATTACATAATCCAGCTAATCTTTTAGGTATCCAGGCATTTGAAGAAATCTTACCAGATGCAGTAAGTGTCGCTGTATTTGATACAGCCTTCCATCAGACGATGCCAGAAGAAAGTTACATGTACAGTGTACCTTATGAATGGTATGAAAAATATGCCGCAAGACGTTATGGTGCTCATGGGACAAGCGTTCGTTATGTCGTCTCAGAAGCCGAAAAACTAATTGATAAAGACCCTAAAGAGTTAAAATTAATTACATTACATTTAGGTGCAGGAGCATCAATTACAGCTACAGTTGGTGGTAAATCAATTGATACATCAATGGGCTTTACACCACTTGCTGGAATTACCATGGCAACACGTTCAGGTGATGTAGATGTATCGTTAGTTGCTTACATGATGAGACAATTAAAAATTACTGATATAGATGAAATGATTAATATTTTGAATCGTGAATCTGGGCTAGTTGGTATTTCAGGGATTTCTCCTGATATGCGTGATGTTAAAGCTCAATTAGGAAAAAATCCTCGTGCTGATTTAGCTGTTAAAATCTATGTTCAAAATATTATTAAATATATTGGTCAATACATTGCAGAAATGCAAGGGGTTGATGGTATTATTTTCACTGCTGGTCTTGGTGAGAATGATCGGATTGTACGTCGTCGCGTTATTGAACATTTAGCATATTTAGGTGTTGGCTTTGATGCTGAAAATAACGAAAAAATGGGTGAACAGGTTATGCTTAGCACGCCAGAGTCTGCCGTTAAGATTTTTGCGATACCTACTGATGAAGAATTAGTTATTGCACGCGATGTTCAATCATTAATGTAAAAATAACCATTTAAAATAGTAGCTTAAAATAAGAGGGATATCACATTGTGATGTCTTTTTTATTTTGTAACATAACGGTAATATTTAAAGGGTTAACAAGTTATTAAAAAAGTGTTAAATTAGACATTATAAATTATTATTACTGACAACAAGTTGTTGTCATCATTCGGAGGCGTAACTTAATGAGTAGGTGTAAACTTGATATTATGAGTGAGTATCAAGCAGCGATGCAAAAACTTGCTGATCTTAGAAGTAACATTGGAAACAGACAACAATCATCAATTCGAGATAGCTTTTTCCAAGAGGAAAAATCGCTTGAAAGAGAATGTTCTGAACTGAATATTCTATTAGAAGCTATCGATGTTGCGGAAGATTAATCCTACTTTTTGAGAAATAAAAGTAGTAAAAAACGATTAAATTCATAATTGAATTTAATCGTTTTTTTTGTTCCTATTTAAATTAATTAGTTTGTAGATTCCGAAGAACGAAACGATTAATAAGATGATACCAACTACTGTAGCAAAAATATCAACTGTTGCTGCAACTTCCGCCCAAGCATTCCCAGCAAATGCCCCAAGATAAATGAGGACAGTATTCCAAATTAATGTTCCAAAAAAGGTTAATGGAATAAAAAAACGTAATTTACATTTCGTAATTCCAGCGGGAATAGAAATTAAACTTCGAACAATGGGAACAAAACGGCCTATGAAAATAGCACGATTTTCATATTTTACAAAAAATTCAGTCGCTTTTTCAATATGGATAGGTTTTAGACCAAGCCAAGAACCATACTTACTGGCGAAAAATTGATTTAAACGTTCTGTACTTAAAAAGCGACCGATCGAATATAAGATTAAAGCCCCGATAGTCGCCCCAATAGTGGCAGAAATAATTAAACCAATTGGTGTAAGAGAACTTGAGAGCGTCATAAAACCTGCAAATGTTAAAATGATTTCAGAAGGAATTGGTGGGAAAATGTTTTCAATGGTGATCAGTAACGCAACACCTAGATAGCCATGTTGGCCGATTAAGTCAATTATGGTTTCTTGCATTTAGGCACCCCTTTTATTTAATAATTAAAGCATATCATGAGCCAAAGAAATAAAGTAATGAAAAAGGATTAGCTTAATAAAAATTAAATAATTTTCGTATTCAGAGTTAAATTTGGTACAATTGAAGAAAGAATAAGACGATTTAAGGTGGTAAAAATGAAAATTGAAGAATTACACAAGGTAGAATTAGATTTAATCCGGGAAGTCGTTGAAATTTGTCAAAAAAATAATATAAAGTATTTTATGATTGGTGGCAGTTTATTAGGTGCGGTCAGACATCAAGGGTTTATTCCATGGGATGATGATGTCGATATTGGAATGGTAAGGGATGACTACGATCGATTCTTACAAATCGCTCCCCAAGAGATTAGCCAGCCTTATTATTTTCTACAAACTGATCAAAGTGATCCAAACTATGCATTTGGATATGCAAAACTACTTGATGAATCTATTCATGTTGAAGAGAAAAGAAATATTAATGACGCTAGAAAAGGTGTTTTTGTAGATATTTTTCCTTTTGATAAAGTCCCAACAGGTGATGTCGAACGATCTATTCAACAATCAAAATATCGATATCTTAACGCGAAAATTCTTTTATTGAGCAATTATCGTTTAATGGATACTGAAATTAACGCAAAGATTAGAAAATTACAACCTGATCAAAGTCGTAAAACCAAAGAGTATAAAGAAAAAAGAGACGAACTAGTAAGAACCTATAATCAAGATGACACCATTTCAGAATATAAAAATTTAGCTTCACAATACTCATATGAAAAAGAATTACTATCAGAAAAGGAATTAGCAGCCGTGATTCAAGTTCCTTTTGAGAACCTTACGGTAACTATTTTAAGGGCATATGATGCAATTTTAAGCCGTTTATATGGTGATTATTTACAATTACCGCCTGAAAGTAAACAGATTGAAAAGCATATTGAAAAAGTGACTATTTTAGATCGAAATGATTTTACTTTTGATAATGAAATTGATTGATTTTATGACGTAAATGAGATACGTTTAAAGATGACAAATGGAGGTGCTTTCATATGGATAGAAAATCAATTATTGACGAGCGGTTGCTTAACCGGGAATTTACAATTGACAGTAAAAATATTCATGGCACGGTCGAGTTTTTTGGTATCTACTATCATTATTTTAGTGATGAAACATTAGTAAGTGGAGATGTTGTTCGAATCATTAAAACACATGTTGAAGGGTTAGACGTTAAAAAAATATAAAGGTGGTTAAATTATTATGTTGGGACTTTTAGTCGTTATTATTATTGTTATATTATTGGTCATGATTTTACCAGCAACTATCCGAATTATTAGACAACCGCATCAAGGTGTTGTTATAACTTTAGGAAAATATGAAACAACATTAGCTCCAGGCTTACATTTTATTAAACCATTTATTTCTTCAGTAATTCGTGTTAGTACGGCACAACAACCTTTAGATCTTGATAAACAAGTTGTGATTACAAAAGATAATGCTGAAATTGAAGTTAAAATTTCATTGAAGTATCACGTTACTGACATCCAAGATTTTGTGTTTAAAAATGAAGACTCTGTTCGTAGTATGATTCAAGATACACGTGCCTCTTTGCGTGGCATCATTGGTAATAAAATGTTAGATGAAGTTTTGAATGGAACGCAAGAAATTAATCGCGGTTTGTTTGGCGAAATTTCTAATGTGACAGCTGGTTATGGATTAAATGTTGATCGAATTAATATTGATACAGTAAAACCTTCAGTTGAAATTCAAGATTCAATGAATAAGTTATTGAAAGCCGCTAGAAATCGTGATGCTACTGTTGCTGAAGCAGAAGGTTACAGTAAATCAGTTGCACTAAAAAATAAAGCTGATAATGATGCATGGGTTAATTCAGCCCAAGCAAAGGCTGAAGCAGTTAAAAAGACGGCCGATGCTGAAGCATACCGAATAGATGCAGTTAATTTATCATTAAATAAAGTTGGTAATGGTTATTTTGTTAGCCAAAATATTGAGGCTTTTAAAGAATTGGCCAAGAGTGACGCAAATACAGTTGTTATGCCAAGTAATGCGATAGATAGCTTAGGTCAAATTCCAGCAATTAATGCATTATTAAAACCAGAAGCTAAATAAAACTTTCAAGAGGTTATTCCTTGGAAGTTTTTTTACTAGGAATGAGAGTGGTTAATTTGAAAATTATTATTGATGGGGATGCGTCTCCTGTGAAAAATGAAGTTATAGCTGAAGCCGAACTACGGAATATCAGTGTGTTGCTAATTACAAGTACGCCACATTTCTCAACTAAAAAGTATCCTGAAAATGTTTCGGTTAGCTATGTTGATCAAGGTCCAGATGCGGCAGATTATAGAATTGTAAAGTTAGCTGAAAAATCAGATGTTGTGATTACACAAGATTACGGACTAGCTTCTCTTTTATTACCAAAAGGTGTGATTGTGATGCATCATAAAGGATTTGAATATACAGATACCAATATCGATAGTATGTTGGATTCAAGATATTTAAGTGCAATGGCAAGGAAATCAGGTCAACGTACGAAGGGTCCAAGCGCCTTTTCAAACCAGGATAGGGCTAACTTTAAAAAAGCATTTATTTTATTATTGAATGAAAAAGGAATTAAATAAATATAAAGAAAAGAAGGGTCTTATTTGCGATCGTTAACATCGGGTAATCCAGCAAAATTAATTTTTATGTTTACTATACCATTATTGGTTGGTAATTTATTTCAACAATTATATAGTATTTCTGATACGTTGATTGTTGGACAAACTTTAGGCGTGGATGCACTAGCTGCAGTTGGTTCGACCGGGAGTATTCAATTTTTGATTATTGGATTTGCACAAGGGTTAACTGCAGGTTTATCTATTATTACGGCACAACGATTTGGGGCAAAAGATTATCGTGGTGTTAGAAAAAGCTTTGCAGTGGGACTTTTGATTAGTCTAATTGCAACGGTAATTTTAACAGCGGTTAGTTTGTTTTTTGTAAAAGATATTTTAACACTTATGAAGACACCACCAGAAATATTTGATGATGCACAAACTTTTATTAGTATCATTTTTGGTGGAATATTTGCTTCAATGGCATTTAATATTTTATCTAATATTATTAGGGCGCTAGGGGATAGTCGCACGCCATTATACTTTTTAATTTTTGCCAGCATTATTAATGTTGGTTTAGAATTATTATTTATTTTGGTATTTCATTGGGGAGTTGCTGGCGCTGGTATTGCAACTATTATTGCGCAATCATGTTCCGTTGTATTCTGTTTAATTTACATTTATCGAAAAATTCCCGTCTTACATATTGGTCGACACCATTTTAGAGAAATCACGATGAAAGATGTTAACCAACACCTTTATGTGGCTCTACCAATGGCCTTTCAAGCTTCAATAATTGCGATTGGTGCAATTATGCTACAGTCAGCTTTAAACGGTTTAGGAACGACAGCAGTTGCCAGTACCACGGCAGCGTCTAAGATTGATCAATTATCAACACAACCAATGATGTCATTTGGAATTGGGATGGCAACTTTTACTGCCCAAAATTATGGCGCAAAAAAATATGGTCGTGTTTTAGATGGTGTAAAAAAGTGTCTATTAATGTCTGGAACATTCAGTATCGTTGCAAGTCTTTTAGTTATTTTATTTGGACAACAATTAGTTACACTGTTTGTTGGAAATAATGCACCAAAAGTTGTTGCATTATCGCAGGTTTATTTTAATATTAATGGGTCATTTTACTTACTTTTGTCAGTACTGTTTGTCATTAGATACACGTTACAGGGACTGGGACAAAGCATCGTACCAACAGTTGCTGGAGTTGTAGAATTACTGATGAGATCATTTGCAGCTATCTTTTTAGCTGGTGCTTTTGGGTATGCAGGAGCTTGTTTTGCAAATCCATTAGCCTGGGGTGGGTCATGTATTGTACTGATTTATTCATATATGAAGGCTGTACAAAATTTGAGACGTTTAGATTTTGAACAAAAGGCTGAAAATAAACATGCTTAATTAGTTATGACAAAAGTACGGAAATATGCTATACTAATCAACGTTCTGCGGGCGTAGTTTAGTGGTAAAATTCCAGCTTCCCAAGCTGATGTCGCGAGTTCGATTCTCGTCGCCCGCTTAAAAATGAATAAGATAATTATATTGAAACCAAGATATTTAATCTTGGTTTTTTTTTGTAAATTTTAACTGACTAAATAGAATATAATTAGTCAAAATGATTGCAATTAAGCGTTATTTTTGCTAAGTTTAGTAACTGATATTAGTTTTTTTGTATAAAAAAACATGGAACTGGACAGAATTGAGGGGGAAAAAAGTGGATATTTTATTAAAACATGCTAAAAAGTATCGGGTAGATATTTTTTGGGCAGTCGTCATGGTGGTTATCATGGCAATTTCAACATTGTGGCAACCTAAATTGTTACAAAAAGTAATTGATGCTATTTTAAAGGACCAGGGTGATAAAATCACGACACTTGGTTTGTACTTGATTGGAGTTGCTGTTATTGGATTGTTGGCAGGTGTTGTGAATACAATTCTATCAGCAAAAGTAGCACAATCAATGAGTGCAGATATTCGTGAAACTGCTTTTAGAAAGATTCAAACATTTTCTTTCAGTAATATTGAACGATTCCAAGCAGGGAATATTGTGGTTCGTTTAACCAATGATATTACCCAAATTCAAACGTTAATTATGACAATTTTACAGACATTAATTCGAGTGCCCATTTTATTTATCGGTGCATTCATTTTAGCTATGAATACAATTGCGGATTTATGGTGGATTATTGTTATTTTAATTGTCTGCGTGTTAGGTATTTCAATGTTAACTTTCGGTCGCATGGGACGCCATTTTGGGTTAATGCAAGGCTTAATTGATCGAGTAAATGAGTTAGCCAAAGAAAACTTGATGGGTGTGCGTGTTGTTAAGTCATTTAATCAAGAAAAAAATGAAGAAAAACGTTTCGATAAGGTTTCAGATGATTTAAATGCACAAAATATCTATGTTGGAACTCTATTTGCTGTTTTAATTCCAGCATTTACATTAATTGGAAATATGGCTGTCGTTGCCGCAATTTATTTTGTAGGTGATTTAGCTAAAGCAGATCCAAGTACAGTTACAGCTATTACTTCGTTTGTTAATTATTTAATGCAAATCATGTTTGCCATTATTATTGGTGGAATGATGATGACGTTTAGTGCTCGTGCAATGGTTTCAATTAAACGACTACGCGAAATTTTAGATGAAGAACCAGATATTTATTACCAAGATGTTCCAGAGGAAGATTTATCGGGATCTGTTAGTTTTGAAGATGTCTCATTCTCATATGAAGGCGATGATAAACCAACACTTAAACATGTTAGTTTTGATGTTAAACCTGGAGAAATGATAGGAATTGTTGGTGCAACTGGTTCAGGTAAATCAACTTTAGCCCAAATGATTCCACGATTATTTGATCCCCAAGAAGGAATGATCAAAGTTGGTGGTGAGAATTTAAAGGATGTTAATGAAAAATCGCTTCGTAAAACAGTAGCATTTGTTTTACAAAAGGCTATCCTATTTTCTGGCACAATCGCAGACAACTTACGTCAAGGTAAAGAAGATGCCAACGAGAAAGATATGGATATGGCCAGTCAAATCGCTCAGGCATCAGAATTTATTAATCGATTACCAGAACGTTATGATGCAGAGGTTGAAGAACGTTCAGCTAACTTCTCAGGTGGTCAAAAACAACGTTTATCAATTACGCGTGGTGTTATTGGTAAACCTAAAATCTTAATTTTAGATGATTCAACATCAGCACTTGATGCTCAATCAGAAAAATTAGTCCAAAAAGCATTAAATAATGAATTGAAAGAGACAACAACATTTGTTATTGCCGAAAAAATCTCATCTGTGATTAATGCGGATCGTATTTTTGTTATGGATGACGGTAAATTAGTTGGCGAGGGGACACATAAAGATCTCGTTGAAAATAGTCAAATTTATCAAGAAATTTATAACACTCAAAAAGGAAAGGAGACTGTCTAATGAAAGATATGAATAGATCGATGGCATTCTTCTTCCACTACTTGAAAAGCTATAAATTAGGTTTTACAGTTATGACTGTTGCAATTATTGCATCGACATACTTCCAGGTAAAAGCACCTGTGTATATGGGAAAAGCAATTACGGCATTGGCAGACTACGTAATTGGTTTAACAAAAGGAGTGAGTGATAAAGGAAATTTTGTTAGCTCATTGTGGATGTTATTCTTATTTTATATTTTTTCAATTGTAGCAATGTTTTTCTCAAATATTATTGTCACGTTCATTACAGGAAACTCGACAAATAGAATGCGAAAAGGGCTATTTGGAAAATTACAAAAAATGACAATTCGATTCTTTGATTCACATAAAGATGGGGATATTTTAAGTCGTTTTACAAGTGATTTGGATAATATTTCGAACGCAATGAATCAAGCCTTAGGACAAATTATGAGTAATATTGCTCTAATGATTGGGATTATCATTATGATGTTTCAACAGAATGTTCAGCTTGCCTGGGTTACGATTGCTTCAACGCCTATCGCGTTACTTCTTGCGGTCATTTTAATTTCTAAAACACGTAAGTATGTTGATATACAACAAAAAGAAGTTGGAAAATTAAATGGCTATATTAATGAAAAAATTAGTGGTCAAAAAATTGTAATTACTAACGGGCTTCAAAAAGAAGCTATTGATGGTTTCTTGCCATATAACGAAAATGTTCGTAAAGCAACGTTTAAAGGACAAGTCTATTCAGGGATGCTTTTCCCAGTTATGAATGGCCTCTCGTTGGTTAATACAGCCATTGTTATCTTCTTTGGTAGCTGGTTAGCACTGAACGGTGATATGGGCCGTACAACGGCTTTAGGACTAGTTGTCGTGTTTGTTCAATACTCACAACAATTTTACCAACCAATATCACAAATTTCTTCATTGTATAGTATGTTCCAACTTGCTATTACAGGTGCTAGTCGACTGAATGAAATGTTTGATGAACCAGATGAGGTCAACTCAACTGATAAGCAAAAATTAACGGGTCTAACAAATGGTGTTAAGTTAAGAAATGTTAATTTTGGTTATAATGCTAATAAAGAAATTTTACATGATGTATCAATTAATGTTGATAAAGGTGAAATGGTAGCTTTAGTCGGACCAACTGGTTCAGGTAAAACAACAATTATGAATTTATTGAATCGATTCTATGATGTTACAGGTGGTTCAGTTGAATTTGATGGCGTAAATGTTAAGGATCTTGAACTTCAAAGTCTTCGTGATCATGTTGGGATAGTTCTTCAAGAAAGTGTATTATTCTCAGGAACAATTCGTGATAATATTGTCTTTGGTAAACCTGAAGCATCAGATGAAGATATGATTTCTGCCGCTAAGCAAGCTAATATTCATGATTTTATTATGAGTCAAGAAAATGGCTATGACACGACAGTATCGGATGAAAACTCTGTGTTTTCAACTGGCCAAAAACAATTAATTAGTATCGCAAGAACAATTTTAACTAATCCTACGTTATTAATTTTGGATGAAGCGACTTCTAATGTTGATACAGTGACAGAAGCTAAAATTCAAAAAGCAATGGATACAGTTATTCAAGGGCGTACTAGTTTTGTAATCGCACATCGCTTGAAAACAATATTAGATGCTGATAAAATTGTTGTTCTGAAGGACGGTAAGGTTATTGAACAAGGTAACCATCAAGAATTATTGGATCAAAAAGGATTCTATTCTGAACTTTATAATAATCAATTTGTATTTGAATAAAACAGTGAAAAAATCTTTCAAGAATACTTTATATAAAGTATTCTTGAAAGATTTTTTATTTTAAATTAAGATATAAAGTAACAAAAAAAACAAAAAATAAATATATTTAATTGTAATTTTATATCATTCAAGGTATGATGTAACCAGTTAATGATAACGCTTTCTTTTATGAATGGAGGAGATATTATGTTGGGTTTTTCAATTTATTTAGGTGATAAGATTGACGATGATACAAAAAAATATATTGAAGTAATGCGTAAATCAGGATTTAAGGGTATTTTTACTTCATTACATATTCCTGAAGAAGATAGAAAAAAAACTATTGATGAATTAAAAACTTTGGGGAATTTATGTCTTGAAAATAACTTGAAATTAATGGTTGATATTTCAGAAAAAAGTTTAAAATTATTGGAATTTGATTTGAAAACTGCTGGAATTACTGGTTTAAGAATTGATTATGGGATTAGTATGGAAAAAATAGCTGAATTATCAAATAATATAGATATTGGATTAAATGCTAGTACGATTTCAGAGCTGGATATTAAGCAACTAGTTGATAATCATGCAAATTTTAAGAATATTGAAGCATGGCATAATTATTATCCTCGACCAGATACGGGATTAGATGACGAATGGTTAAAAAATAAGAATCATTGGTTAAAAAAATCAGGATTTACTACGATGGCGTTTGTGGCAGGAGATAAAATATTTAGAGGGCCAATTGGAAAGGGATTACCAACATTAGAAAAACATCGAAATTACAATGTATTGGCTGCAATGATAGATTTAATTGAGAATAATTATACTGATGACGTTTATATCGGTGATCCGCGAGTTTCACAAAGAACAATTAGTAAGATAGTTAACTATTTTACTAATCAAAGTATAGAAATAGATATTGAAAGTAGTTCGCATGAACTTGATAATATAGCATGGCATAATCGTGCTGACGTGGCTAGGGATGTTGTAAGGTTAGAAGAAAGTCGGATAAGAAATCAATTCACTATTGAACCAATAAATAATGAAGATGCTCGAACGAGAGGTACTATAACGCAAGATAATATGTTATATGGGAGATATACTGGAGAAATACAGATAGTGAAAAATAATTTACCAATTGATAAAAAAGTAAACCAAATTGGTACAGTTAAAAGGACAGACTTGGATTTAATTGACTATATAGGAGCAAAACAAAAAATAATATTTAATAATACAATTATAAAAGAGGGATAAAATATGGATATTACAAAATTAGTAACGGAAACTAGAAATGAACAAACTATGAATTTAGATGAGTTAAAATGTTCTGAAGTTGCAAGAATAATGAATGAAGCCGATATGACAGTTCCTAAAAGCGTAGAAAAAGAGTTATCGCAAATTAATGAAGCAGTTAGTAAAATTATTGAATCATTTAATAGTGGAGGCCGTTTAATTTATATGGGTGCAGGAACTAGTGGTAGATTAGGTGTCTTAGATGCTGCTGAATGTGTACCAACATTTGGAACAAATCCTAGCATGGTGCAAGGATTGATTGCTGGTGGTATGAAAGCAATGACTGTGGCAGTTGAAGGTGCCGAAGATTCAAACGAATTGGGTAAGTTGGATTTGGAAAATATTTGTTTAACAAAATTAGATACAGTAGTTGGAATTGCAGCAAGTGGTAGAACACCATATGTTATTGGGGGTCTTGACTACGCTAAACATCTTGGTGCGAACACAATAAGTCTGGCTTGCAATAAGGAATCAATTATTGGACGGCATGCTGATACGGCTATTGAGATTGAAGTGGGACCAGAGATATTGACTGGGTCTACTCGTTTAAAATCAGGAACGGCACAAAAATTAGTATTAAATATGTTGTCGACAATTTCGATGATTGGAATTGGAAAAATATATAAAAATTTAATGGTCGATGTTAGACCAACGAATGAAAAATTAGTTGAAAGATCAAAGCATATTATTATGGATGCAACTGGAGTAAGTTATGAACAAGCAAAATTAACATTTGAATTAGCTGAACATGATGTCAAACTTGCAATAGTTATGATTCTAACGGATAACGATTTGAATCAAGCTAAAGAAAAATTAAAGAAGGCTCATGGTTTTGTTAGGGAAGCAATCAAATAAAATATTTGGAGGGGTTAAATTATGGCAGACAAAAAAATCGAAAAAATTGCAAATGAAATTTATGATAATGTAGGGGGGCCAGACAATGTTGAAAAATTAATTCATTGTATGACTCGAGTTAGGATGACAATTAGGGATGAAGATAAAGTAGATATTGAAAAATTGAAAAATATCGATGGTGTCATGGGTGTTGTTGAAGATGATACTTTGCAAGTGGTAGTTGGACCTGGTACAGTCAACAAAGTTGCAGATGAAATGGTAAGACAAGTAGGGGTTAAATTAGGCGAACCTTTCCCTTTGAAGAACGTAGTACAATCAACTCAAATGACTGATAAAGAATTGGTTGAGAGCAAAGCTGCTAAAGTAAAAGCAGAACATAAAGCTAAACAAAAGCAAACGCCAATAAAAAAGGTGCTTAAAGCAATTTCAAATATCTTTGTTCCACTAATTCCTGTATTTGTTGGAGCAGGATTGATTGGTGGATTGGCTGCTGTCCTTGGAAATATGATGGTTGCAGGGGATTTAAGTTCGAGCTGGACAGATTTTATTGCAGTTTTAAATGTTATTAAAAATGGTGTTTTCAGTTATTTAGTTATCTATGTAGGGATAAATAGTGCCAGTGAATTTGGTGCCACTCCAGGACTTGGTGGTGTTATCGGCGCTGTCACTTTGCTGAGTGGGGTAACCCCTGAAGCACCTCTCCATAATATCTTTAACGGTCAGGCACTAAGTGCTGGACAGGGTGGAATTATTGGTGTTATTTTTGCAGTGTGGGTATTAGCTATTTTAGAAAAAAGATTGCATAAATGGATTCCGGATTCTTTAGATATTATTATAACACCGACAATATCATTATTTGTTATTGGAATGATGACAATTTTCTTAGTAATGCCAGTTGCTGGGGTTGTTTCGAATTCTTTAGTTACATCAATTAACTGGGTCTTAGAAGTTGGTGGTGCATTTTCTGGTTTTGTTTTAGGGACTTTTTTCTTACCAATGGTAATGTTAGGATTACATCAAATTTTAACACCTATTCATCTTGAAATGATTGCTAAGTCTGGATCAACATTATTATTGCCAATTTTAGCAATGGCAGGAGCTGGACAAGTAGGGGCAGCAATTGCATTATGGGTTCGTTGTCGTAAAAATAAAAAATTAACAAATTTAATTAAAGGCGCTCTACCAGTCGGATTTCTAGGAATTGGGGAACCATTAATTTATGGGGTTATACTACCTTTAGGACGACCAATGATTACTGCTTGTCTTGGTGGCGGAATCGGTGGAGCGGTGATTGGTGGGATTGGTCATATTGGATCTATTGCAATAGGACCTTCTGGGGTAGCATTGATACCTTTAATAAGTAATGGACACTGGATTGGGTATATTCTTGGATTGCTTGCGGCATATGCGGGCGGATTTATTTTAACATTCTTTTTTGGTATTCCAAAAGATGCTATGATTGAGACAGAAGCATAAGACATACCATAAAAAGAGGTAAGAAGTATGGGTAATTATTTGTACACAATACAAGCAAATATGGATAAATACACAAAGGTAGAGCGAAAAATAGCACGGTTTATTTTAGAGCACCCTCAGAAAGTAATAAGAATGAGTACACAGAGTATGGCAGAGGTGGTAGGTGTCAGCACTGCAGCAATAACGCGATTTGGAAAAAGTATTAGTGATACTGGTTTTCCAGGATTAAAATTAGAATTATCAGCAGAAATCCAAGATGATAAATCAATGCTCGAGGAAATTAATCCTAAAGATGATTTAGTGACGACACAACAAAAATTAACCATGCGGATACAACATACGATTGAGGAATCAAATAAAACATTAGATGAGGAAGTCGTTAATGCTGCGAAGGTTATTGCAGAGTCAAAAATAATCTATGCGTATGGAATTGGAGCATCAGAAATTGTAGCTAAAGATTTCCAACAAAAATTTATTCGAGTTGGTAAGTCTGTTATAGAAACACTTGATACACATCTAATTGCCGTTGGATTATCGCAACTAAAAGAAGGAACAACTTTATTCTTGATATCAAATTCAGGGGAAAATACGGATGCAATTAAGTTAGCAAATCTTGCAAATCGACAAAAAATAAAAGTTATCGTTTTAACACATAATAAAAAAAGTACATTGGCCAAATTAGCTAATATTATTTTAGAACATGACGATAGTGAAGAAAATAAAAAATTCAGAAGTGCAGCGACTACTTCTTTAATTGCTCAATTATATGCAGTCGATCTTGTGTATTATTCTTTTGTATCAATTCATTTTGATGATAATGTTACAAGATTGACAGATTCAAGGGATGTCGTAAAGAAATATTTCACCAAAAGCAAACCTAAATTCTAAAAACACTATCTTTTATAATATTAATTTGTTACAATCAAACTATAAATTCGATGATAAAAGCTAGTAAACTAATTAATTTTAAAGCAAGTCTAGGTTGATGGAAGCTAGATAAAAGCGTTAGTTGAATCGTACTTTTTAGAAATAACTGAATATTTTGAGTGGATATTAATCAATTAGAGTGGTACCGCGGGAATTCTCGTCTCTTACATAATTATTTGTAAGGGGCTTTTTTTATACAATTTTAGGAGGAATGGATAATGAATTATAAACAACAAGTTGCACAAGCATTGGTTGCTATCGTTGATGGAAACCTTACTGAAGAAGAAATTATTGCCAAAATTGAAATACCAAAAAGTTCTGATATGGGGGATTATGCATTTCCAGCTTTTGCATTAGCTAAAGCATTTAGAAAAGCACCTCAGATGATTGCTAAAGACTTAGTAGAGAAAATTGATCAAAGTCAATTTGAGTCAGTTGCTGCAGTTGGGCCATATGTTAACTTTTTCTTGAATAAGGCTGCATTTAGTCAAGATATTATTGAACAAGTGCTTTCAAATGGCAGTGAGTATGGCGCATCTGATATTGGTCATGATGGTAACGTACCAATTGATATGTCATCACCCAATATTGCTAAACCTATTTCAATGGGACATTTACGTTCAACTGTGATTGGTAATTCAATTGCAAACATCTTGGCTAAAATTAATTATAATCCAATTAAAATTAATCATTTAGGCGATTGGGGAACTCAATTTGGTAAGTTAATTACTGCTTATAAATTATGGGGTAGTGAAGCAGAAGTTAAAGCTGATCCTATCAATAAATTACTTGAATACTACGTTCGTTTCCATAAAGAAGCAGAAGAAAATCCAGAGTTAGATGTTGCAGCTCGTGCATGGTTTAAAAAGCTCGAGGATGGCGATGAAGAAGCAATCGAACTTTGGACTTGGTTCCGTGCAGAATCATTATCAGCTTTCAATAAAATTTATGATATGCTGGGTGTCCAATTTGATTCATTTAAAGGGGAAGCCTTTTATAATGATAAAATGGGCGAAGTTGTGACAATGTTAAAAGATAAAAATTTGTTAAAAGAAAGCCAAGGCGCAGAAATTGTTGATCTTGAAAAATACGATTTAAACCCTGCCTTGATTCAAAAAACAGATGGGGCAACTTTATATATTACTCGTGATTTAGCTGCTGCTATTTACCGTAAACGGACGTATAATTTTGTACAGTCATTGTATGTTGTCGGAAATGAACAAGCTAACCATTTTAGACAATTAAAGGCTGTGTTAAAGGAAATGGGTAATGATTGGTCAGATGATATGCACCACATTCCATTTGGCTTAATCACACAAGGTGGTAAGAAATTATCGACTCGTTCAGGACGTGTTATTTTACTTGAAGAAGTTTTAGATGATGCTACAAGCCTTGCTAAAAAACAAATTCAAGATAAAAATCCTGACCTACCAAATGCTGAACAAGTTGCTAAAGATGTTGGTGTTGGGGCTGTTATTTTCCATGATTTAAAGAATGAACGTATGAATAATTTTGATTTTGTTTTAGAAGAAGTTGTTCGTTTTGAAGGTGAAACAGGTCCCTATGTCCAATATTCAAATGCTAGAGCACAAAGTATTATTCGTAAAGCGGGTGATGTTTCAATTAGTGAAAGTAACAATGAACTTTCTGATCCTGCTGCATGGGATACAATTAAGTTACTTGGTGACTTCCCTAAAATAATTAAACGTGCAGCTAAAGAATATGAACCATCAGTAATTGCTAAATACGCTATTCATTTATCAAGAGCATTTAATAAATACTATGCAAATTCAAAGATATTAGTTGAAGATGATCAAAAATTAGCTCGTTTAGCACTCGTTCAAAGTGTGAGCGTCGTTTTAACAGAATCATTAAGATTATTAGGCGTAAATGCACCAAAAGAAATGTAATTAATAAAAAAGTTGACTTAATTGTTAACTTTTTTATTTTATCTAAATATTGTTAGATGTACTTTTTAACGATGATTGTGCGTTTGAACACAAAATGGATGTGCGAATACGACCAGTTTATTTTTATCATTTTGGTACTGTTAGATTAATGATTTAGAGCTATCAGTGAATCAAAAAAATAAACCAGGGTCTCCAAAATCCGAAAAAATAAATCGACATTCTATATTTAATCTGATAGTGTTGATAGTTATATATCATAAATATAGGTATTAAGGGAGTAAAGGGATGATTACAGAAAAAGAAAGACAAAGGTATCGATCAGAATTTTCTGACCATGAGTTGTTTGGTTGTTTAAGTGAGGATGAACAAGGAGCTTGTTTTGAACAAATTACATTTAAAAGATTTCTAAAAGGAAATACTATTTTTGATATGAATGATAAACGTGATTTTATTTATGTTGTCTTGGATGGATTAGTTAAAATTGAACGTGGTGATCGAGCTGGTATTTTTCAAAATTATATGTATGTTACATCGAAACAAATATTTCCAATTGGTGGAATGTTACAGAGTGAATATTATACTGTTTCAAGTCGTGCTGCTACACTAGCGACGGTCGCTAAGATTCCTGTTGAACTTATTGAGAATTTAATCAAAACACATTATGAAGTTTCTGCGTACTTATTTGGGCAAATTGATAATATTTTAAATTGTTCAGAAGTGTTAAGGTTAAGAACCGTATGTAGTAATACAACAACCCGGATAACACAAGTGTTACAGTATTTAAGTGAGAATCTAGCCGATAAACATGGTGAGAATAGTCTGCGAATCCCATATGTGATTACACATGAAGATATTGCGACGATTAGTGGAACGCGGCGTGAAACCGTTGGACGAGTTATTCAGAAATTAGTGTTAGATGGTTATATTATTAGAGATTCAGGTATGCTTATATTTGAATCAAAATTCAATAAAATGAATAAAATCGTCCTAAATTAAGCGTATTATTTCAGTATTCATATTTCTTTTGCTATACTAAGAATAAATACTCATTCAAAGAGGGATTCTTATGAAGAAAGAGATACGTCAAGCTAAAATTGAACAGTTAATTAATAAAAAAGTAATTGCAACGCAGGATGATTTGATTTCAGAATTGGAACATGTGAATATTAAGGCGACTCAAGCGACTATTTCTAGAGATATTCGTGAAATGAAAATTGTTAAAGCTCAAGATGAACAAGGTGATTTGAGATACGCAATTTTTAAGTCAGGTAATTTAAGTGAAGAAGTTCATTTATTTGAAATTATTTTTGAAGTCGTTACTAATATTACTAAAATCCAATTTATGAATGTTGTTAAAACGATTCCAAGTAACGGTAATTTACTGGCAGCAATTATCGATGATTTTGGCTTCCCGGATATTGTTGGAACTGTTGCGGGACATGATACAATTATGATTATTAGTTCAGATGAGCAGGCCGCACAACGTGTCTATGATATTTTTACTGAACACGCAAATCCAGATAATTTAATTTAAAATACTGTGAGACTAAGGAGTAGATAACATCTACATTTCTTAGTCTTTTTTTAAATATTTAAAAATATCATAATAAAAAGGCTAATTTACTTTTTATAATATTGCTATGGTAAAATAATAAATGATATTAAGATTAAATATGGGGACAACTAATGAAAAATGAAAATAAAAGAACTAAAAATGAAAATTGGTTTGTAATACATCTAATTCAATTTAAAAATTGGTTTCGACAGGGATGGAAATTTGTGCATGGTTGGAAATGGTTGACTATTTTTATTTTAGCAATTATTTTAGGTTCGAGTGCGTATTTAACTTATGTAGCCAAAACAACAAATGTTAGTGGGTTAAAAGCTGCTTTACAACAATCAACTGAGGTTTTTGATAAAGATGGCGATAAAGCAGGATCGTTATACTCTCAAAAGGGTACTTACGTTTCATTAAATAAGATTTCACCCAATATTCAAAATGCTGTACTGTCATCAGAAGATCGTAATTTTTATCATGAATATGGATTTTCAATCAAAGGGATGGCACGTTCTGTGGTTTCATTGGTTAAAAATCGATTAACTGGAAGTAGTGCAATTAGTGGTGGCGGAAGTACTATAACGCAACAACTTGTTAAAAATGCATTCTTGTCACAGGAGCAAACTTATAGTCGTAAGGCTAAAGAAATATTTATTTCAATTGAAACGGAAAAAGTATATTCAAAAAAAGACATTCTAACGATGTACTTAAATAATGCATATTTTGGTAATGGCGTTTGGGGTGTTCAAGATGCCTCTAAAAAATATTTTGGAAAAAGTGCTTCAGATTTAACTGTTAGTGAGGCTGCAGTTATTGCGGGTATGTTAACATCGCCAGGGGCATATAATCCGATAGATCATCCTGTTGCAGCTAAACAAAGGCGTAATGTTGTTCTGAATGTTATGTATGAAAATAAAAAAATCTCTAGTGCAGAATTATCAAGTGCTAAGCAGACGGGTATTACATTAAATGATACGTACGATTATCAATCAGGTTATAAATATCCTTATTATTTTGATGCCGTTATTAGTGAAGCAATTAAAAATTATGGGTTAACTGAATCAGATATTATGAATCGTGGTTATAAAATTTATACGGCGATGGATCAGACCCATCAAGAAGCTATGCAAACATCATTTGATAACTCTACCTTGTTCCCTTTGGATGCTGATGATGGGACAAAAGCTCAGGGTGGATCAATTGCTATTAATTCAACGAATGGTGGTGTGACAGCAGTTGTTGGTGGACGAGGTAAACACGTTTTTAGGGGATATAATCGAGCGACTCAGATTAACCGCCAACCGGGGTCAACACTAAAACCAATTGCCGTATATATGCCTGCTTTAGAAGATGGCTATTTTTATGATTCTGAATTAAAAGATAAAAAACAATCATATGGATCAAATAATTATTCACCAAATAATTACGACAATCAATATGCAGGTAAAATACCAATGTATAAGGCATTGGCACTTAGTAAAAATGCGCCAGCTGTGTGGTTGTTAAATAAAATTGGTGTTGATAAAGGATACGATGCTGTTAAAAAATTTGGTATACCGGTTAAAAGTTCGGACAAAAACTTAGATTTAGCTTTGGGTGGTTTAACTACTGGTGTCTCACCCTACGAAATGGCTAGTGCATATACTGCGTTTGCTAATGGTGGTATTCAAAAAAAGGCTCATTTTATTACTAAAATTGTTGATGCTTCTGGTAAAACGATTGTTAATAATTCAGACAATAGTGAAACTAAAGTTATGAGTAGTAAGGTAGCTAAATCGATGACAAGTATGATGATGGGTGTCTTTGAAACTGGAGGAACTGGCGAACTTGCTGTCCCAGCTGGATATACAGTTGCTGGTAAAACGGGAAGTACAGAGGCTAAAAAAGGTTCTACAGATGGGACGAAAGATCAGTGGGTTATTGGATATACACCAGACATTACTGTCGCAACATGGGTTGGTTTTGATCAAACTGATGATACTCATTACCTAAGAAATTCAAGTGGGGATATCGTTGATTCCTTATTTAAAAGCGAAATGTCAGGTATATTACCTAATACTGCTCAGACAAGCTTCTCAACGAAATCTGCTACTACTTTAGCAAATAATACCGGTTCAAATGATAGTGGAGATGGTATTTTAGAATCAGTAGAAAAGCAAACAGATGAAATAAAAAATAAATTATCTGATTCTGCTAAAAAAGCCCAAAAATGGCTCAGTGATAGTATTAATGGGATGTTTGGAAATTAGAACAAATCAATGCAAATTATGGATAAAAATGATACACTAATTAAGTTAATATAAATTATTATTGGAGGAATCAGAAATGGTTGTTAATATTTATGATACAGCGAACCAAATGAGTCAAGATCTTAGTCAAACGGAAGAATATAAGGCTTTGAAATCAGCTTATACAAAAATGCAAGAAGATGAAATTGCATATAAATTATTTAAAGAATTTCAAACAATTCAAATGTCTTTGCAACAAAAACAAATGAATGGTGAAGAAATGACAGACGAAGAACTTGAAAATGCTCATAATCTTTCAGAAAAAATCGGTGATTTTGATACAATCAAAGATTTAATGGTTAAAGAACAAGTTTTAAGTGAAATTATGAATGAAGTTAATTCAATTATCACAAAACCAATACAAGATTTATATCATAATTAATTCGAATAAAAATCCTGGAAGCAAAGCAATTATGTTTTGTACCAGGTTTTTTTTTATAAAGGAGTGGGAAGATGAAATTTATTCATGCAGCTGATTTACATTTAGATAGTCCTTTTGGAGGATTAAAAAATGTACCAAGTCAGTTAATGGATTCGATTTATCAGTCAACATTTAAAGCTTTGAGTAATCTCGTAGATACGGCTATTGAAGAATCAGTAGACTTTGTTTGTTTAGTTGGGGATTTATATGATTCATCTGAGATGAGTATTATGGCACAAACAACGTTAATTAGTCAGTGTGAACGACTGCAAAAGGCCGGAATAAATGTTTATTTGAGTTTTGGTAACCATGATTTTTCTGATAATGCTCAAGATCATTTAACTTTTCCATCAAATGTAACTTTATTTACAAGTGAAGTTGAAACAGTGACGCACATTTTAAAAAATGGCGATGAAGTTCGATTAACTGGGTTTAGTTATGCACATAGATGGGAACCATCAAAAATCGTTGATTATCCTGTTCGTGGTGATGAGAAATGGCATATTGGGCTTATCCATGGGGCAAATGAGGGTATAAATTCAATATCAGATGAAAGTTATGCACCATTTACTGTTAAAGAATTATTACAGAAAAATTATGATTATTGGGGATTGGGTCATATTCATGTAAGACAGATTTTGAATGAACAACCCCCAGTTATCTATCCTGGAAATACACAAGGTCGGCACCGTAAAGAATCAGGCGATAAAGGGTTTTATCTAGTGAATAGTGATGGAAATAAGTTGGTTCCCAAATTTATAACGTCATCTACAATTGATTGGGAAACAGTTAATATTTCAATGGCAAAAATTGATTCACTATCAGATGCTATTGATAAGATTGACGCTGAATGCCAACTTTTTTCTAAAGATAAATCATATTTAATAGTGATACAAATCACAGATTTAGATAATTTTAGTGATAGCCTAGTAAATCGCATTCAAAATGGTGATTTATTAACTGCTTGGATTCAAAAACATATGCCAGATAATTACTATTGGATTGTTAAAATTAAAACGGTGATTAATAAAAAGGTAGCTTTTGAATCAATTGATCAACAATACTGGGAAGAAAGCGCAAAACGTGTTTTTACTGATGATGGAATGACTGAACTCGCTGATAAATTATTACAAATTCCGGAACTTAATACGTACTTATTAGAAACGGGACATTTAGTAGAATTACAAGAAAATTCAAAAACATTGCTTCATGAAAATCAAGCGATAGAGGGTCATATAGATGAAAATAACTAAAGTTAAAATTTACGGATTTGGGAAGTGGCATGATAAAACGTTTGATTTTAATCAAACGAATCAGGTTATTTTTGGTCTGAATGAAGCAGGTAAATCGACGTTAACAGCATTCGTATTGAGTATGTTATTTGGATTTGCAAATGCGAAAAAGAAGTACCAACAATATCTGCCTAAAGACTCATCCACATATGGTGGAGAGTTGGAATTATTAATTGGTAACGATGCTTATCGACTAACTCGTACACAAGGTAAATCTGGTGGCAAGGTATCTATTGTTAAAAGTGATGATGGGATGAAAGTAGCTAGTAGTAAGCTGCATGAATGGCTAAATCCAGTCGATGAAAATTTATACAATCAAGTATTTTCATTTAATCAGCAGGCGTTAAACCAAGTATTTAATTTAACGAATGAAGATTTAAATGAGTATCTAACGACGATGGGAGCAGTTGGTAGTCAAGAATGGTTAGAATTAACTAAAAAAATTCAAAAAGATGCCGATCACGTCTATAAGCCAGCAGGTCGTGTAACTGAGTTAAATAAGGAAATTGCGTTATACAATGATTTAGTTAATAAAATAAATATTGCCAAACAGAAATTTCCGGAATATGTTGAGACACAAAAAAAGTTAGATCAAAATAGGGAACAAATTAAAGGGCTACAAACAACACAATATAATCTAACCAAAGATTACCAACGCTACGAACAATTAAAGCAAAATTGGTCAATATATGAACAATCTAATGAGTTGACGGATAAGCTAAAACAAACTGATGAAGATGCTATGATTTCTGTTGATAATTATCAAAAAATACAAAATTTACTAGAGAAACAAAAGATAAATAATGAAAGGTTAAAATCGATTAATCAGAGTGTAGTTGATGAAAAAGAAAATTTAGCAGCATTAAATTTAATAAATTTTTATGAAAACAATAAAGTTGATTTTGATATATTATTTGAACAATTAGCTGATAATCAACAATATTTAGATAAAGTTGTATTAGAACAGACGAGTTTAAACCAACTATTAACAGAACAAGAACGGTTAATGATGCAATATCAAAATATCAACGGAAAAGTTCCAATAGCGTTTGATCCTGATGATTTTAAAAATATTGTCACATTAATTAAATCTGAAGAGAGCAATAAACGAATACTTCAAGAAATTGAACAAAAGCAATTGACGAAAAAACAAGATATTTTAGATTTAAATCAATCAATTGATCAAAAAAATCAAGTACAAAAAAGTAAATGGTCTACACAACAAAGTATCTTAGTAGGGGTAAGTGTTATACTATTTGTACTAAGTATGATCTTACCAATGCCGTTTAAAATAATGGGATTGATACTAGATATTATGATAGTTGTATATACCATAATTGTATTTAAGCAGTCTAATTCTAAGGATAAATCAAGTAGTGATGCTCTGATGCAAATACAAAATAAAAGACAAATGATTACTGCAGAAATTGATGAAAATCAATTGAAGATAGGTGAACTGGACGAACAATTGAGACAAACTGATACTGAATTAACGGATTATCAAATTCAATACGTTTTAGATGATTTTCCAAAGAATCAGTGGTTCTCAATTCAAAATGACTTAAGTCGAATACAGTCTATAACAGATCAAATTAGTCAAAAATCAGCAGAAATTAAAACGTTAACTGACAAGATAAAAAATTATTTGAATCAGACAGATTTTGCTGATAGTTTTCTAGCACTAAATAAAAGTGATATGGCAGATAGTTTAGCTAGAATTAGAGGCTTTAATGATAAATTACAACCTTTAATTGCTGAATCACAATCAATAAAAAATAAAATGGGCTATTTAAATGAACAACAAAAGCATGAAGATAATGTGACTGCTGATATTTCTAATCAAATTAATGAAATATTAACGCAATATCATTTAACGTCAATTGAGCAATTTGAAAAAAATTACGATTTACAAAAGCAATTTGTTCAAGACAAATCTAAATTGGATACAATTAATGAGCAGCTTCCTGTGGAGGTTAGAAAAAATCTTGCTAGATTTGAAACGAAAGAAAGTTTAGATGAACAATTAGATGAGCTTACAGAACAATTGAAACAATTGCAAAATAGTATAATGAACATTAATCAGGAGATTATTGATCAACAGACGTTATTACGGACTTTGAAGGCAGAAGGGAATTATACAGAACTTCGACAAGAGTTGGCTGAAAAAGTTACAATTTTAAGTGAATTAGCTGATAAATGGTTAACTCAAAAGTTAACTATTAATTGGATTAACGAGGCATTAAAAGACTCTTCTGGGGTTAGAATGCCACAAATGTTGCAATTAGCAAATCATTATTTTGAACTATTAACATTAGGCCATTTTACACAAATAAATAATATATCAGGATTATTAACCGTCGTTTCTTCTGATATGGTATCATTTGAAGTGGGAGAATTGTCACAAGGAACAGCAGAGCAGCTATATATCGCACTTAGATTTGCTTTAATCATGACAATTAATAAATCAATCGAATTACCATTAATTATTGATGATGGGTTTGTTAATTTTGATAAAAACAGAAAAAATGCCGTTTTAAAACTAATACGAGAAATAAGTAAAAAAGTTCAAATTATTTATTTAACGGCAGATGATTCAGGATTAACTGGATTTGATAACGATAAAATAATTAAGTTATAGGAGGATGGACATGGCACAAGAGAAAAAAATATTTGAATATAAAGTTGACGAAAACGTAGCATTATTTGTTTTAATTAAGAGTGCAGAAGTTAGAAATACAAAGAATAATAAGCAATTTATTGCATTTAATTTTGAAGATAGTTCAGGCCAAATTAGCGCTAAGCTTTGGGATGCAACGCCAGAGGCAATTGAACAATTTCAAACGGGTAAAGTTGCCTTTATAAAAGGAAAACGTGAAGTTTACCAAAATAATCCACAGATGAAAATCTATCATATTAGATTGACTGAAGAGGGTGAACCTAATGATCCGAGTCAATTTGTCGTTAGTGCACCAATGAAAAAAGATGAGATGGAAGAAGAATTTAATAAAGCTATTTTTGAAATTACAAACCCAAATTGGAATCGAATTGTAAGATATCTCATTGCCGAAAAACATGATGATTTTTTCAGTTATCCCGCTGCAAAGAAAAATCATCACGCATTTTCTGGTGGGTTAGCCTACCATACACTTTCAATGTTGCGATTAGCTAAATCAATTGTTGCCGAATATGGTGATGTGATTAATGCACCATTACTTTACGCAGGTGTGATTTTACATGATTTAGGAAAAACAATCGAATTATCAGGTTCTGTGGCAACAACTTATACATTAGCTGGAAATTTAATTGGGCATATTGTATTAATTGATGAAGAAATTGTTAAAGCAGCAGGTGAATTAAAAATTGATCTTCAGACAGAAGACATGATTTTATTACGTCACGTTGTTCTTGCGCATCATGGGTTACTAGAGTATGGTTCACCAGTGCAACCTCATTTAATTGAAGCAGATGTTTTACATCAAATTGATAATATTGATGCATCAATTCAAATGTTGAAAGGGTCATTGGCTCATACAGAAGAGGGCGAATTTTCTGAACGTATATTTGGTATGGATGGTCGAAATTTCTATAAACCACATGCTGACAGTAATGTAACAAATAATTAAATTGAAAAATATCTCAATGGATAAATTCCATTGAGATATTTTTTTCGAAAAAAAAACACCAGATATAATCTGATGTTTTGATGTATTTATTTTGAAGATGAAGAAGATGATGATAAGTAGCTTGAAAGAACATCTTTCAAGTCATCATCTTTGATTGATACGTTACCTTTTTTAAGAACTTTACCAACAATTTTTTGTAATTTAGTTGAGTCAGCCATAGTTTCAGTAACAATTTGTTCTTTTAAGTCAGAAATGTGATCGGCTTTTTTACCTTTACCAGCATTTTTAACACTCAAGATTACATCATAACCTGCTGTTGTTTTAACAGGTGTAGTTGTATATTTACCTTGTTTTAAATCAAATGCAGCTTTTTTAAATTCTGCTGTTAGTGTTGTATCTGTATTGTTAAATGCAGCTAAAGTACCACCAGTACTTGCAGAAGTTGTATCTGTTGATTTTGATTTAGCTAATGCAGTAAATTTGTCAGTTAACTTTTTAGCAGTCTTTTGTTCATCAAGTTGTTTGATGATTTTTTCTGCATCTGATTTTGAAGCAACTTGAATACGTTGAACTGTAATAGTTGGTTGGTATTCTTCCCATTGCTTATCTACAGCTGTAGAACTTAAATCACTGTAATGTTTAACAGCAGCTTTTAAAAGTAAGTTAGAACGTAATTCTGCTTTAAAACTAGTCTTTGTCATACTGTTTTGTGATAAGACAGATGAGAAACTTGAACCATATTTAGCTTTATAAGTATCGTATTGTTTTGTGACTTCTTTATCAGAAACATCATCACCATATTGTTTTTCCAATACTTTGTTCAAAATCATTTGTTGTAAAATTGATGTACCACTTGAAGTTTTCTTCAAACTATCGTAGTAAGCACTTTCTGTAACCTTACCACCTGAAGTAGTTGCAACTGTTGAGCTCCCACAACCCGCTAATGTAAATGTTAATAGTACGCCGGCTAAAGCAACAAGCCATTTTTTCATAACCTAACACATCCTATTTCTTAAATTTTTTGTCTTCTCAATGAAAGACTAATACGTTTAATATAACATAATTATCATATAATGAAAGTAAATGACCGAAAATTCACAAAAAAATCAAACTTTTAAAAGCCTAATTCATTGATACTTTTCTAATTTTTTATTAATTTTATTGATATTTGGCTCGATCTCATAAGTAAACTTTTCTATACGATTGCTAATGGAATCGACGATGGGTAATGTTTCTTCGATAATCGTATTCAGATGATCTGTAGCATACTGCAATTTTTTTGATGAATTAGTTACGCGATTGATATCATTTTGATAGTCAGAAAAATCTGCTTTTAACTGAACTTTTTTATCTGCAACAAAAGTAATAAGTTCATCTCTATGGTTATAGGCATAGTATGCTGACCCACCAATAATTGATAACAAACTAATTCGTTTAAGTGTTTTTGACATTATTTTTCTCCAATCTTATTCTTGATTGACATCATAATTGATTCAAGTTGCTCGGATGTGTACTTCTTGGAATTATCCTTGAATGACATTTTAAAAGTATCTTTTGTTGAGTATCTAGGAATTAAATGAAAATGTGAGTGAAAAACAGATTGGTAAGCTAGTTCACCGTTATTATTGACGATATTCATCCCTTGAATATCTGGATTGCTTACTTTAATTGCGGAAGCAATCATTGGAATTTTAGAAAAAACTTTACTAGCGAGTGCTTGGTCATATTCAAAAATATTAGCAACATGTTTTTTTGGAATAACAAGTGTATGGCCTGGGGTTGTTTGTGAGATATCAAGAAATGCTTTAATGTCTTCATCTTCGTATACGGTGAAACTAGGAATATCATTGGCAATTATTTTACAAAAAATACAGTCAGTCATATGTTTGCCTTCTTTCAAAGTTAGTTAATACTTTTATTATACATCATGAATGATAATTCACCATAATATGATATAATTAAAGGCATAAATAAATTGTAAATGGGGAATTAGAAAATGACATTAGAAGTTAAAAATTTAGTGGGTGGTTACTCTCAAATACCAGTTTTAAAAGATATTTCTTTTGAAGTTAAACCTGGAAATGTCGTTGGCTTAATTGGTTTAAATGGTGCAGGTAAATCGACTACAATCAATCATATAATTGGGTTATTAACCCCGCAAAAAGGAACTATTAAATTAAATGGCGTAACCTTAAGGGAAGATAGCCAGGCTTATAAATCACATTTAGCATATATTCCTGAAACGCCTATTCTTTATGAAGAATTAACATTAAAAGAACACATTGAACTCTCAATGATGGCTTATGGATTGAATGAAACTAAGGCATGGAAAAAAGCTAATGAATTACTTAAAATATTTAGACTTGATAACAAGTTAGAATGGTTTCCCGCTAACTTTTCAAAAGGGATGAAACAAAAAGTTATGATTGTCTGTGCTTTTTTAACAGAATCTGATTTTTATGTTATTGATGAGCCATTTCTCGGGCTAGACCCCTTAGCAATTAACGATTTATTAGAGTTAATTGTTGCTGAAAAGAAGCGTGGCGCAAGTGTCTTAATGTCAACTCACGTTTTAGCCACAGCTGAAAAGTATTGCGATTGGTTCATTTTACTGAATAAAGGTGAAATTAAAACACAAGGAACAATGGTTGAATTAAGACAAGCCTATAAGAATCCAGATGCTTCCTTAGATGAAATTTATCTTGGTTTAACTAAGGAAGAGGTAACAAAATGAAAGACTTATGGACAACACGTTTAAAAAGTCATCAGTTATTATTATTAAAATATTTACGATATGTTTTGAATGATCATTTTGTTGTTGCAATTATGTTTTTTGTTGGTGGACTTGGTTTGGCTTATTCAAATGGGCTAAAGGTGATGCCTGTTAATTTAGTTTGGTATCGGCCTGCATTAGTGATTGGATTACTGGTGATTTTACAAATCGGCCGTTTAAGTACGTTATTAAAAGAAGCGGATATTGTTTTTCTTTTACCACAGGAACATGCATTAATTAGTTATTTAAAAAAGGCAAAACGCTATTCAACAGTTATGGCCAGCTTAATGCAAGTTGGATTTATTGTGTTACTTATCCCAGTTATGATGATTGGAATGAAAATCTCAGTAATCAATATTATTTTCTTGATTTTAACGCAACTATGCTTGAAAAATAATTGGTTAGTCATTTCATTACTTGAAAAATATCAAAATAACCGGTTTAGTTGGGGAAGTATCAAATTAGTTAATATTTTATTGCCTATTTTGATTTATATCCTTGGATTATATGGTACGTTTATTCTGAGTTTTATCGTTGCTATTTTAAGTAGCTTTGTTTTAAATCAGCTAGCTGCAAAAGGATTTAAGGAAATCTTTGATTGGAAAAAAGCAATCAGTTTTGAAGAAAATAGAATGTTAGGGATTTACCGTTTCTTTAATTTATTTACTGATGTACCAATGGTTAGAGGGAATGTTAAGAGAAGAGTGTACCTTGATTTCATTTTAAATCATATTAAAAAAGATGACGCAAATGTTTATACATTTTTATATGCAAGGGGATTTATTCGCGGAACTGAATTTAGTGGCTTATTTATTAGATTAACTCTAATTGGAGCGCTAATTATTGCATTTATTTCAAATGGTTGGCTAGCACTCGCATTTTTAATCTTATTTATTTATCTGATTGGTTTTCAATTGTTACCTTTTGCAAAACATTACGATAATATTATTTTTACTAGACTATATCCAAAAGGAAAAGAGTATCAAATTAAGAATTTCAAAAAGTTTACATTAACAATTATAAGTGTAAGTGCAGTACTTTTTAATATCGCAATCTATATTGGTACAGGACAATTTTTAATGATGGGTTATGGTGTTTTGGTGAGTTTAGTGGAAATAATGCTGTTTACTAATGTTTACTTAGTTACCAGAGTTAAAAAAATCCTTGACGTATAATAGGGATGTTTGTAAGATGAAACTATAGCATCAGAGCTTAGTCGGGAAAAAGAGGTAATAATAGTATGGATTTTAATTTAGATCCCGGTTGGCAATTGTTACCAATTGGTGGAGATACAGGCACTGCATACATGGGTACACGTGCACAAGAAAAGGTGTTTTTGAAACAAAATATGTCACCTTTTTTAGCTGCGCTCTCAGTTGCTGGTATTACACCAAAATTAATTTGGACTAAGCGAATCTCAAGTGGGGATACAATAACTGCACAAGAGTGGCTAAATGGACGAAACCTTCATTCTGATGAAATGGATCAAAAAATGGTTCCTGAATTATTATCTAAAATTCATCGCTCAAAGCAATTAAAAAATATGTTGAGACAGGTTGGTGGAGAAGTTATCACACCTAGTGGCTTATTAGCTAATTATTTTGACGATTTGAGTGATGATTTAAAGCAGCACCCCTTGCTATCAAAAATGTTTCAGCAATTAAATGAACATCAACCTGAACTATCAACGGATAAGTATACAGTTTGTCATGGTGATTTGAATCATCGAAATTGGTTACAGTCTGATACTAATCAATTATATTTAGTTGATTGGGAGTCAGCAAAAATTGCTGATCCTGCTATGGATTTGAGCTTAGTTATGTCTGAATACATTCCAGATACACAATGGAGTAGTTGGCTGAGTGGTTATCATGAGTCATTGGAGAATAACGATTTATTAAACAGAATAAACTGGTACATTATAATAGCAAAATTACAACGAATAAAAAAAGCACATCAATTAAGTCGATTTCATGAAATGAATCAGGCAATAATAGAATTACAAAAATATAATATAAAAATGGATTAAAAAGTAAGTGGGGCTAAAACGATTAATACGTTCTAGCCCCACTTACTTTATCAAATGAAATGAGGATATATAAGTTGAGATTAAGAAATAAAGCATGGGCTGAACCGTTAATTGCAGAACATCCGGAACTACTTGTAACATCACCTAATCAGTTTAAGGGTAAATGGCAATCAAGATTTGAGAAAAAACAACCACTTTTTATTGAAATAGGTATGGGTAAGGGTGGATTTATTATGGGAATGGCTAGAAAATTTCCGGAATATAATTTTATCGGAATTGAATTGCAAACGACAATTGCAGCAATTACGTTGAAGAAACAAGTTGAAGCACAAATTCCAAATTTACAATTAATTTTAGGTAACGGTGATTCGGTAACTGAATTTTTTGATGATAATGAAGTTGATGGCATTTATTTGAATTTTTCAGATCCTTGGCCTAAAACAAGACAAGCCAAACGTCGACTTACTCATGGCAGTTTCTTAAAAGGCTATGAAAAAGTTATGAAAAATGATGGTCATCTTGAATTTAAGACAGATAATCGTGGCTTGTTTGAATACTCATTAGTTAGTTTAAATGAGTATGGAATGGGTTATGATCAAGTTTGGCTTGATTTACATGCAAGCGTTGAAGCTGAAGATAATGTCATGACTGAATATGAAGAAAAATTTAGTAAAAAGGGACAGCCTATCTATAAGTTAGAAGCACATTTTAATACGTCTAAAAATCTGGAATAAAAATTCCAGATTTTTTTTGTAAAAACGCCGTTACATAGTAACTAAGCTACATTCATGGATTCTTTTATGGTACTATTATATAATATAAAGTAAGAAATATTAAGCTAAGTGAGTAGACAAAATTGGGACTAATTCGTCCAATAAAATGAAAAGGGGCTCTCTAATATGAATGATAAAACGTTTAATTTAGTTAAAACAATGACTGAACTTCAGGCAACAAGTGGATTTGAAAATAACGTACGTGATGTAATGCGCGAAAAAATGACACCAAATGTTGATGAGGTTGTTCAGGATGGTTTGGGTGGGATTTTTGGTATCCGTAAAAATGCAGATATAAATGCACCTAAAATTATGACCGCTGCTCATATGGACGAAGTTGGATTCATGCTTGCCGCAATTAATGACAATGGGTTATTTTCAGTTCGCCCACTTGGTGGATGGAATCCATTTGTTGTTTCTTCACAACGATTCACACTAACAACACGATCAGGTCAAACGTACCCAATAATTTCTTCTTCAGTATCACCTCATTTATTGCGTGGTGATAATCATCAAAATGCAACACCACAAATTAATGATATTTTATTTGATGGTGGATTTGAATCTGCAAGTGAAGCAAAAGAGTTTGGTATTGCACCAGGAGATTATATTGTTCCGGATGTTGAAACAATTAAAACAGCTAATGGTAAAAATATTATTAGTAAGGCATGGGATAACCGTTACGGTTGTACTGCAGTACTGGAAACACTTGAAAAATTAAAAGACGTAACATTACCAAATACTTTATTCGCTGGTGCTAATGTTCAAGAAGAAGTTGGACTACGAGGCACGCCAGGTGCAGTAAATATGCTGAAACCTGATTTATTTTTTGCTGTCGACTGTTCAGCAGCAAATGATATTGAAACAACAAAGGGAACATTTGGACATCTTGGTGAAGGAACGTTGATCAGAATTTATGATCCAAGATTAGTAACGCTTCCTAGATTAAAAGAATTTTTATTGGATACTGCTTCGGATAACAATATTCCTTATCAGTACTTTGTTTCTCAAGGTGGTACTGATGCTGGCGCAGCTCAAACAGCAAATAATGGTATTCCAAGTTCTGTTATTGGCGTTTGTGCACGTTATATTCATACGCATCAAACAATGTTCTCAATCAGAGACTATGAAGCAGCAAAAGAATTACTTGAAAAAACAATTTTAGGATTGGACCGTTCAACTGTCGATACAATCATTAAGGGGTAGTTAGATTGGAAAAATTAAAAGTTTTAGAAAAAGATAAATTAAATGAATTATTATTGAATGGTAAATCATTGTTTTATTTTACGGCAGGTTGGTGTCCAGACTGTAACTTTATTGAACCATTAATGCCTGAAATTGAAGCAGAGTATTCCGATTTTAAATTCTATAAAGTAGATCGCGATGAACAAATTGAACTTTGCCAAGATTGGGGTATTTTTGGTATTCCGAGTTTTGTTGCATACAATAACGGTGTTGAGCTTGATCGTTATGTGAATAAAGAGCGTAAAACGAAAGAACAAATCGAATCATTTATGAACAAATTAGACTAAACCATTGGGGTGATAGTGATGTTTGAACAAGTTTATAAAAGAGTAATGGTCGGGATAGATGGAAGTGTGCAATCTGAACGTGCATTTAATCAGGCAGTTGAGAGTACTTTAAAAAACGAGGCTAGTTTAATAGTTGTACATGTTGTTGAGCGAAGTGTTGACAATACATTTTCTGAAGATGAAGATGACGTTACAACTGAAGTTAAGCGATTAAATGATACCTTAGCCGACTACAAACAAATTGCGATAGATAAGGGCGTTATTGATGTTGAAACTATTTTAGTATATGGATCTTCTAAAGTTTTATTAAGTCGTGAAATACCAGAAGAAAAACATATTGATTTAATTATGGTTGGGCAAACAGGGGCTAACGTTGTTGAAAGATTTGTGAATGGATCAACAACAGATGCAATTCTAAGAAATGCGCCATGTGACGTCTTAGTCATTAGTGATAATAAGAAGGGAACTCATAAATAAATATGTTAATAGCAAGTTATAATTTAAAGAACGTTGGCGATACATTAATGGTTGTTTTACGTGAAGAGGTAGAAAACCAAAAGTCAGAATTAAAAAATAATGTCGTTCGTATTTTCAATGAAAAATCGAATGAAACGTTGGGATTTAATTTTCTAGAAATCTCTAAAGAATCACTTGATTTAGTAGGTAACGGACAAATCTTTTTAGATGAAAAACAAGTAGAAAAATTAAATCAACTTATCGTTGCTGCTGGATTTAAGGATGTACTTGTTGTCGATGACGATCCTAAATTTGTTGTGGGATATGTAGCTGAATGTAATGAACATCCTGATTCTGATCATTTGCATATCACAAAAATTGAAGTCAATAATGGTGAGACACTAGATATCGTTTGTGGTGCACCTAATATTGAACAAGGTCAGCTTGTTGTTGTTGCTAAAGTTGGCGCAATGATGCCAACTGGGGCTATTATTTGGCCGGGTAAATTACGTGGTATTGATAGTTATGGCATGGTTTGTTCAGCTCAAGAGTTGGCTATTCCTAATGCTCCAACTGTCCATGGTATTTTAGTTTTAGATGAAAAGATGAATCATGTTGGTGATGCATTCGATTTTGAGAAGGCAGCCAAATTATTTGCATAATATAGATTTATAAAAACTAATTGCGGTTATTGCAATTAGTTTTTTACATAGTTAGGATGAAATTAATGGAGCGTTACGATGGACCTGCATTTTATAAGAAAACGTTAAAAAAAGATGTAAATAAACCACATCACAATGAGAAATTTGCGCGCAAAGAGACAAAGATAGATAGTCAAAGTGAAAAAGCACAAATTAATCGCTATTCTCGAGGTTTCAAACCAAAACAAATCCCCACATTTTTTACAAATAAAAAGCAAAATAAAAACGTAAGGTATCGGAAAATTTTAGTTCAATTAACTAAAGCAAAGGATACTTATTTACTGTTTGATGATTTTGCTGAAGAGGAAAATCAAGTATCTAATAATGATGAAAATACGTTATATTCTGTGGATAGTGTAGCTAAAAAAATAGTACCAGAAGTAGATTCAGTAATCGAAGATAATAAACAAGAAGATACTTTATTACAAAATACAAATTTAGAGCCTGATGTGTTTGATGAAAAAAATGAACAGATAAAAAAAGCAAATATAAATGTAGTTGCTAATAACAAGCACGCTTTAGCTCGAGGATTATTTGAAATATCAGTTTCTGAGAATGAGGCTCAAAATGAATTAGCCGTTTTTAAAAATAAACCTGAAGTTTTGTCACGTGAAGAACTTGCATTTGTAAGTACCAATCACCAAACTAATGAAGAAGTA
>NZ_JBXAXW010000001.1:300000-394577 GCF_056781975.1 Dellaglioa sp. CoH-57-MRSF-19 | reverse complement strand
TGTTCAGTTTTCAAAGATCTACTTGGTTGCTTTTGACAACTTTTATATCATATCAAGGATTTCGTTAATTGTCAAGAACTTTTTTAATTAATTAACTGGTCACATTTGAATTAGTTGTTTACTACTGAAGCAACGTTTATTACTTTACCAAGAATAATCACCTTCGTCAAGCCTTTATTTAAATTAAATCTAAATCAATGAATGTAAACGTGTACATCGTGTTTTATTATTACTTTTACTGCTGAAATAAAAGTAAAAAAAGAGTATTGTCACATAGCGACAATACTCTCATATAATATTATTCATCAAAAATAATCCTATAAAATAATTTAAAAATATTTATTGATTATCATCTGGTCTCATAGTTGGAAATAATAACACATCTCTGATAGATTGTGCATCAGTCATTAACATAACCAACCTATCTATTCCAATTCCTAAACCACCTGTTGGTGGCATACCATATTCGAGTGCTTCAATGAAATCTTCATCGATTCCTTCCGCTTCATCGTTACCATCTTCACGTTCTTCAACTTGGGACTCAAATCGCTCTCTTTGATCAATGGGGTCATTTAACTCAGTAAATGCATTAGCATATTCTGTACCTAAAATATACATTTCAAAACGATCCGTAAATCTTGGATCATCTTCATTTTTCTTTGCTAAAGGCGAAATTTCTAAAGGATGTCCATAAACAAAAGTAGGATCAACAATTGTATCTTCAACAAATTTTTCGAAAAATTCATTAATGATATGGCCAACTTTCCAATATGTTTCATATTTAACATGATGTTCATCTGCCAATTTTTGTGCTTCTTCAACTGACATTTCTTTCCAAAAATCCACTCCAGTTACGGACTTAATAGCATCTACCATATGAACTCTTGCAAATTTTTTATTAAAATCTACTTTTTTTCCATCATATTCAATAATTCCGTCATTTGAAATTACATCTGCGACTGCTTTAAAAATGCCTTCAGTTTCATCCATTACATCATGGAAGTCATAGTATGCAACGTACGTTTCAAGCATTGTAAACTCAGGATTATGTTTTGTATCAATTCCTTCATTACGGAACACTCGACCAATTTCGTATACTTTTTCCATTCCACCAACGATAAGTCGTTTTAAATGTAATTCTAGTGCAATTCTCAAGTATAGTTCAATATCTAACGCATTATGATGTGTTGTAAATGGTTTAGCTGATGCTCCACCTGCTTGGTTATGCAGTACTGGCGTTTCAACCTCAATATATCCATTACCATCTAAATAACGTCTTACAGCTGAAATAATTTGACTACGTTTCATAAATCGATCAAAGCTTTCACGATTTGTGATTAAATCAAGATATCTTTGTCTATAGATTTGTTCTACATTTTGCAAACCATGAAATTTATCTGGTAATGGTCGTAATGCTTTTGATAGGAAAGTAACTTCTGTTGGGCGAATCGTTAATTCACCCATATCTGTTTTCATAACATCACCTGTTATACCAACAAAATCACCAATATCTGAACGTTTAAAGATATGATATGTATCTTCACCTACAACATCTTTACGGACATATAATTGTAAACGTCCATCTTTATCCTGAATATCAGCGAAACTCACTTTACCTTTACCACGTTTAGACATTAATCTACCTGCGATAGTAGCTTGGATATCCATACCATCAAGTTCTTCTTTAGTTAATGCATCATACTTATCATGTAATGCTTTAGTCATGTCTTTACGTTCAAAGCGGTGTCCAAATGGATCGACCCCTGCTTCGCGAAGTTCAACAACTTTTTCACGACGTACCTTTAATTGATCATTCATACTTTGTTCTTGCTTTACCATATTATATCCCTCACTTAATTACATATTTCACTTACTATCATGCCAATTAACCCAATAAAATGCAACTAATTCTATGCTTCTTTTTGCATTAATTTGAATTCACGTTCTTTTGTATCTTCTAAAAATTTATCAAATATCGTTATCATAGTAGCTTCTGAATTTGCTTCATTCAATGCTGCTTTAGCACGAGCTGAACGCGAAATACCTTTTAAGTAGTATGCTGCTTGACTTCTGAATTCTTTAGGTCCAATAACCTCACCCTTTATCTGGCAAAGTGCGTGCAAGTGTTCTTTAGCAACTAAAATTTTATCAGATGCTGAAGGTTCAGCAATGAGTTCACCTGTTTCAAGGTACGTTGCTGTCTGCCTAATCATCCACGGATTTCCTAATGCAGCACGGCCTATCATAACAGCGTCGGCACCGACTTCATCTAACATCTTCTTTGCATCTTGTGGCGTTTTAATATCACCATTACCCATAAAAGGAATTGTTTTTAAATTACTTTTAACTTCATGTAAAATATTCCAATCTGCTTTACCATTATACAACTGGAAACGTGTTCTTCCGTGCATTGCAAGTGCAGCTGCACCACCTTGTTCAGCAGCTAAGGCATTTTCAACTGCTAAAATATGATCTTCGTCCCAGCCTGTTCTCATTTTAACTGTTACCGGAATTGACAGCTCATTAGTAACCGCATCAACCATTTCGTATACTTTATCTGGATCAAGCAACCAACGTGCGCCTGCGTCTGTTTTTGTTACTTTAGGTACAGGGCAACCCATATTAATATCGACTATGTCGGCTGACGTGTGTTCTTCAACAAACTTAGCAGCAGCAACCAATGTTTCCTTATCTCCGCCAAAAATTTGAACGCTAACTGGATGTTCTCTTGGATCTACAAACAACATGCTCAACGTTTTTTTATTTCTAAATTGGATTCCTTTATCAGAAATCATTTCACAAACTACTAATCCAGCACCAAAATCCTTACAAATCATTCTGAATGCCGCATTTGTTACACCTGCCATAGGTGCAACAACTACTTGATTAGGAATTAATATATCGCCAATTTTCCATTCCATTCTATTCACCTCATCGTTTTTTACACTTACTATTGTTTAGTATCATAACACAAATCATATATTGATAAAATTTATTTAGCTGAACCCTCTAATAATTTCATTAATTCATTTTCAGAATATTGATATCGATTTCCACAAAAACGACAAACAGCTTCGGCACCATGATCCAATTCGATCATTTCAGTGATATCGCTTTTTGGCAAACTAGCTAATGAACCGTAAAATTTATCTTTTGAACAATCACATTCGAACGCAACTGGCATTGTATCCAAGATATTAACATTTTCTTTACCAAACATCAGATATATAATATCTTCTGGCGTTTTACCATCTCTTAGCAATTCTGAAATCATAGGCATTTCTGCTAATTTTTTTTCTAAATTATCGATAACTTCATCAGTTGCGCCAGGCATTACTTGAATCATAAACCCACCGGCCACTTCGATTGTATTGTCCGTGTTCACAAATACAGATAATCCAACTGATGATGGAATCTGCTCTGATTTAGCTAAATAGTAAGTAAAGTCTTCGCCAAGTTCACCTGAAACCAATGGGACTTGTCCCGTAAACGGTTCCTTCATACCCATATCTTTTGTTACTGCCATTGATCCAGTTGTTCCAACGGCACCTTTAACATCAATTTTATTTTTTTCATTTAATGGTAAATGAACGTGGGGTTCACTCAGATATCCTTTAACTGTTCCATCAGCGTTACCATCAATTACGATAGCACCAACTGGCCCATCACCATTAATTTTAACGGTCATTTTTTCATCGGCTGACAATGTAGATGTACTTAGTAATAATGTTCCTATTAGGCTCCGCCCAAGTGCAGCTGATGCTGCGCTCCATGTGTCATGTCTCCTTTGTGCTTCAGCAACCGTATTTGTCGCAGTAACAGCATATACTCTTAATTTACCGTCAAAGGCCAAACTTTTTACAAGATAATCTTTCATTCGTTTTCTCCTTAAATAATTCATTTTAGACCAACAAGAACTCCGATAGATAATCCATCGGAGTTCTTAAGTAACGATTATTTATCGTCTTTATTCACTTTGGGGTAAAAAACAACCGTTTTAGATAAATCAACTTCATCTGTTTCTTCAGCTATTTTTTTTGCATCTTTACGTTCTAATTCTTTTTTTGTTGCTTCAAAAGAACCATCTTTTTCACTCGGAAATTCATTTGCATCGTCTTTTTCTGGCATTTTGCCATCTTCGAACAAGCTTAAAATTTCTTTTTCATCAAGTGTTTCAAATTCTAATAACTTATCAGCAATCAATTTATGCTGTTCTCTATGTGCTTCAATAATTTCTTTAGCAAGTTTCATACCTTCTTCAGATAGACGACGAACCTCAGAATCAATAATGTCAGCCGTATTGCTTGAGTAAGCAGCACTTGGTTGACCTGAACCACCAGCGAACATTTGGCTATTGCCTTCTAATTGAACAGGTCCGAGTTTTTCACTCATTCCATATTCAGTAACCATTGAGCGAGCCATTTGTGTTGCTTGTTGGAAATCGTTTGATGCGCCTGAAGATTGTTCATTGTAAACAATTTCTTCAGCTGCACGTCCACCCATTAATCCAGCAATTTGTTCACTCATATCTTTTTTAGACAATAACATTTGATCTTCTTTTGGTAACATGATTGCGTAACCGCCAGCACGACCTCGAGGGACAATTGTTACTTTGTGAACAACTCTAGCATCATTTAGGACTAATCCAACAATTGTATGTCCGGCTTCATGGAATGCAACTGTTTGACGTTCTTTTTCATTAATCGTACGATCACGTTTTGCTGGTCCCGCAATAACACGATCCTCAGCTTCATCCATATCGCTTGCATCAATTTTTGATTTATTACGACGAGCAGCTAATAATGCAGCTTCATTTAAAAGATTTTCTAAATCAGCACCAACAAATCCAGGTGTCTGCTTAGCAATAACTTTTAAATCAACATCAGATGCTAACGGTTTGTTTTTTGCATGAACATTAAGAATAGCCTCACGACCCTTAACATCTGGGCGACCTACTAAAACTTTACGATCAAAACGACCAGGACGTAAAAGTGCTGGATCCAGAACATCCGAACGGTTAGTAGCTGCAATTACAATCACACCTTCTGTACCCGTAAATCCATCCATTTCAACAAGTAATTGGTTCAATGTTTGTTCACGTTCATCATTACCGCCACCTGTACCAGAGCCACGACGACGTCCGACAGCATCAATTTCATCAATAAAGATAATTGATGGTGCAGTTTTCTTAGCATTTTCGAACAAATCACGTACACGACTTGCCCCAACACCGACAAACATTTCTACGAAATCAGAACCGGAAATTGAATAAAATGGTACTTCAGCTTCACCAGCTACTGCTTTTGCGAGTAAAGTTTTACCAGTACCAGGAGGTCCCTCTAGGAGAACACCTGATGGGATTCGAGCGCCTAAATCAGCAAATTTGCGTGGTGATTTTAAGAATTCAACAACTTCAACAAGTTCTTGCTTTTCTTCTTCTGCACCGGCAACATCAGCAAAACGAACTTTATTATCTTTTTTCTCGGAAGGTTTTGTTTTTGATTTACCAAAGTTCATCACCTTACCGCCACCACCGCCACCTTGTCCTGCTTGTCCCATCATAAGATAGAAAAAGCCGACCATTAATACAAGTGGAATAACCGTAATTGCTAATTGCAACCAGATACTATCTGATTGTTCTTCTTTTGTATCCATTTTTGTCTTTGTTGCTTCAGATGATTTCAAAATTTGTGCCATATTTGAATCATTTTGAATAACTGTTGACGTAAAGTTTTTAACTTTTGTTGTTTTCTTTGAAGCTGGAATTAATGAGAACCCAGTATCCTTGCTCTTTTCTGTTTGAGCTTTCTTATAAGTCCCTGTTATTTTGTAGACACCACCTGATGGTTGAATATCAAATGATTTCACTTGGTTTGATTGTAATTTTGAGACAAATTCACTTGATTGAATTTCTTGTGTTTCCGTTTTGCTGTTTCCATCAAAAAAGAAGTACATTACACCCATTATCCCAAGCATGATAACTATGTAAAATAAACTATTTTTAAAAAGTCCATTTTTAGGATTGTTTTTCATATCTACTCTCCTGCCCGTTTTTCTTTATTTTTATTTCAACTATCGTTTGAATAGGATACACTATATCACAATTGACATTCTTTGACCATTATTTTACTCTGTATAAATTTCAGGTTTCAAGACGCCAATATATGGTAAGTTCCTATATTTTTCAGCATAATCTAATCCATAACCAACTACAAATTCATTTGGAACTTCAAATCCTGCATAATCAACGTTAACAGTCACTTTACGACCTTCTGGTTTGTCCAACAACGAACAAACCTTAACAGATTTTACATTTCTATTGTTAAACAGATCGATTAAGTAAGCTAAAGTTTGTCCTGTATCCACGATATCTTCAACAATAATCACATCTCTGCCTTTAACATCAATATCTAAATCTTTGATAATCTTAATCTCACCAGTTGATACGGTACCATCCCCATAGCTCGAAACATTCATAAAATCAACTTCTGCATAATCTGCAACATTTTTAGCAATGTCAGCCATAAAAAGATAGGCGCCCTTTAATATACAAACAAGCAATGGATTTTTGCCTTGATAATCAGCGGTAATCTGTTTTCCTAATCGCCGAGTAACATCTTGAATTTCTTGCTCACTGTAAAGAACTTTTTTGATATCTTCATCCATACACTTTAGCCTCTTCCCTGACCTTGTTTTTTTAAAACGATTATGTCTTGTATTTTATCAGTTTCAACGGTGTCTGACAATTGAGATTTTTTATAATTTATTAACCAAATGATTCGCTTAGTATTAGTTTCTAATACCCAAGCCTGATTACGGTCATTACTACTTATTTTTTGATCAATAAATATTTTTTTTATTTTTTGTTTTGCACTATTTCCTATGTCGATATAATCGCCTGGCAACCGATGTCTCAAGCTAAGCCCCTCTTCAACAATAGAGTGATCAACCATCATATAATCTTTTATAGTTACTTCATCTAGATTAATCTCTTCAGCTTTAAATACGCCAATTTTTTCATTATTATTTAAATTAACCCATGAATTCATACCGAGTATTATTTTTTCAGAAGTACTTTCAATTATTTTCTCTTTTTGAATGAAATCCATGTACTCATATTTTTTAACAAATAATTGATCATCACCTAAATTAAGTTCACCCTGTGGTTTTTTTTCATTCAGCAGTAACTGGCTAATTTGCTGTATTTGGTCTTCTTTTAAGAAAACACCATGTTCTTCAGCGATTTTTTTCAATATCGGCTTTTGCCACCTTGTTTCCAACGTGGTCCACATTTTTATTTTAAATCCTGAAGCATATTTGATTTCTTTTATTTTTTCACTAATTGCTTCATCTGCTAAATCTAATAGGTTCGTTAACTGATCTGCATAACTTTGTGCATGCTTAATTACTTGTTTATTATTTTCAAGCATTTTCGGTATAATTTCTTTTCTAACTCGATTTCTAAAAAAATCACTTAATTGATTCGTTTCATCTTCAAAAAAAACAATGTTTTCATGCTTTGCGTACTGCCGAATAGCCTGTTTTGTGAACAAAAGTAACGGTCTAACTAACATCCCTGGTCCAAATGATCTAGTTTGACTGATACCCGTTAACTGTCTGATATCTCCGCCACGAATTCCTTTCATAACAAGTGTTTCGAGCTGGTCATCTGCTTGATGCGCTGTCATTAACGTTGCATAAGTTTCTGATACCATTATTTGCTCAAAAAAATCATATCTCATTTTGCGCGCTGCATTTTCAATACCATTTAATCCATGTTCATGTACTGGCCAAACTTTTTTATATAATTTAAATTGATGATCTAGACAATACTTTTCGATGAACTCAGTTTCAATACGGCTCTGCTCTCTTAATTGATGGTCAATGTAGGCAACGCCTATCTCAGGCCGGATTTCATCTGGTAATCGTTGCAACAAATCCATGAGGACCATTGAATCAACACCTGTTGAAACAGCAACCAGAATTTTTTCAGGACTACCAAGTAGCCGATATTGAGCCTCAAATCTTGTATTCAGCAAAACTTTTCTCCTTTTTTCATTAAAAAAAGAGTGGTTTAAAATTTTCATTTCAACCACTCATCTTTAAAATTCGTTATTAATTACGTCGGCCACCACGGCCACCGCGCTTACCTTCAGTACTTCTCTTTAATGAAACTAACCGATCTTCACTATCTTTCAAAAAGCCTGACAACAATGAATCGAAGTCATCTTTTTGAGGTTCAACTTTTTTAGTCTGATAGCGATTCTTACCACCATTTGATGGACGAGAACCAGTCGATGCGCGAGTATCTTTATTAAATGTTTTCTGTGGACGAGATTTTGTTTCTGTTACTTGAGGCTTATCAACAGCTTTTCGTATTGATAAACTTATCTTACCATCGTCGCCAATGGATAAAACTTTAACTGTGACTTCATCCCCAACAGTTAGTGCATCATGAATATCTTTGATGAATCCATCAGAAACTTCACTAATATGTACTAATCCTGTTTTTCTGTCACCCAAATCAATAAATGCACCGAAATTTGTAATTCCTGAAACTTTACCTGAAACTTTCTCTCCGACTTCAATAGACATAAAAAAGTTGTTCCTCCTTAGATATATATACCATACTAGTATACCACGCTATAAACCTTGATACAAAGTTAAATCACGGGTAATTCTATCCCTGATTGATTAGTTTTTTAAATTTGCTTTATCACTAGGAAAACTATAGACAGTTTCACCTTTTTTAGAGAAATAATATTTTTCACGAATTAATTTTAATAAATAATCGTTATCATTTAATTGTTTAATTTGAAATTTAAGATCTTTTTGATTTGCTTTAGCTTTTTTTAATTTCGTTTGTTCAACTGCTGTTTCTTGCTTATAATGTGCAACCTTAAGCTTGGTTGAAATTAACTGTACGCTAAAGAAAATGATTATAATTATTAAAACAGCTCCTAATCCAATCATACGGCGGCGGTGAATAGTTACCAATCGTTGATCTTTTTTTCTTTCTGTTTTATTAGCTTTCATAAAATCATTATCTAAAAATTTAATTTTCGATTTATTATCGGCCATCTTGTCTCCTAACCCAATAAAGGACTCCAATTAAAAATCGATAATTATCGACTTTCTTCTGTATAAACTTCAGAAACAACTTCATATAAATCAATTGATTCTGCTTTTTTCGTTGTTTCTTTAAGCGCCATAACTCGAACAGTCAGCGTTTTATTACCAAATTGGATTGTTAACTCATCCCCAACAACAACATCTGTTGAAGATTTTGCCATTTTATCATTAATCATAATTCGACCCTTATCTGCAATTTCTTTTGCAACTGTACGACGTTTAATAATACGTGACACTTTTAAAAATTTATCTAATCTCATTAGTTAATCCCCTTTATTTATCTTATAAATTTTTTTAAAATACGTTTTCCAAATGGAAAGCTTAGCCATTCTCGAATCGAAAATAATTCCCATTTAACTGCTAAACCACCAAATATTCCAGCACCAATAGATCCAGAAACGAGCGCTATAATGCCACTCAACAATCGCTTGTCATTCGTCCAATTAATTAACTGATTATCTAATAAATAAACCACAATTCCCATAATTACACAAATTAAAGTTAATTTCATCATAAATTTGGGATCAATTAGTAACTGTCTAATCTCACTGGGTGACATAACCCACATGGCAATTAATACAAGTAATAAACTTAAGATTGTCGCAATACTTGCTCCAACTGTTCCTAATATAGAAACTAGGTAAAAATTAATACTCATTTTAAGTAACAATCCGATAATCAAAGCAATGACTGACGTACGATACAATCCCAGACTCTGTAGGACGCTGTTGTATGTTCCAATAACTGCTGCTAAGAAAATACTAAACATATAAACCGATAATGTACCATTTTGAAGTTGATCCCCAAATAAAGATTGGTTAACAAGTGGCATAACAGCAATCAGTCCGATGGTTGCCGCCATCGATAACGCCACCGTTATGTGCACTAACATCCCAGCATATCGTTGAAAATCCTTTTTTCGGTTTTCACGACGGGCCGAAGCCAGAGATGGCAATAACATCGAAGAGAACCCAACAGAAATAACTAGTCCAAGTTGTACTAAAGGCTGTGCACGGTCATAGACTCCTTTTAACGATTTTGCAATATTATTTGAATAACCAAAGTGCACTAATCCGTTTTTCACTGTGAATGAATCAACTAATTGTAATAGCACCATCATTGCTGCAAATAGACAGATGATAAGACCCTCCGAAAATAATTTTTTAGAGGTTATCAGTAATCTTTGCCAGTTTGTTTGAAGCCTAGTCTTCCTAAATTCAACCCTGTAAAAGTGAATAAAAGAAACACTTGCGCCAATAGCACCAATAGTTGCCCCAAACATTGCCCATGCTCCCATCGAATATAATGACATATTATTTTCAACCGCAATGTATGCCGCTAAAATAATGAGTCCAACACGTAATAGTTGTTCAACAACTTGGGAGACAGCAGTTTTGTTCATTTCAAAAATACCTTGATAATAACCACGTCCCACTGCTAAAACAGGTAAAAATAAGAACATAAATGAAACACTTTTAATTAAGCCTGCTAACTGTCCATCACCCATAGCTGTCGCAATCCATGAAGCTCCTAATTGTAAGCCAGAAAAGATAACTAAACTAAATATACTTAAAACAATAAATATATCATGAGACAATTTTATTTTATCTTCTTTCGAAGGCTCTTCAGCAATTAACTTACTAATGTAGACGGGAAATCCAGTCAAAGCAAAAGTCATCCCTATCCCATAAATAGGATAAACTTGCTGATAAATATAGAAGCCCGTATCTCCGACTAAATTTTGGAATGGCACTCGGTAAATGGCACTCAAAATCTTGGCAATTAGTGAGGCAATCGATAGAATCATTGCACCACGCATTAAATGTCTAAGTTGCTTATTTCCCATATCATTTCGATTCCTTTTTTATTAGTTAGCTGCAGTCACTGACCCAACGGATTCGCTTAACGCTTGAATAAAGTTTTGTAATTCAATCAACCAGTCAGTCTCAGTCATCTTAGGTTGAATCACTAAAATCACACGCATTTGTTTGCCCTGAGTTTTTAATGACGCTTTTAATTTTGTTGCTGATAATGCCATGAAAATTGCTTCCGTACCCAGCAATGTCGTTCCTTTTTCTGAAACAGAAACAATTAACTGGTCTTTATCTTTTTTAATTTTATCAACTAATGCCTTATCGGCAAATAATTTAAGTAAGCCAATTTCCATTAAGTTATTCACTTCAGTTGGAAATTCGCCGAAACGATCAATTAAATCACCTTGTACTTCCAAATATTGATCATAATTATCAAGCTGTCGAATACGTTTATAAATTTCAATTTTTTGACGCTGATCATCAATGTAAGATGATGGTAAATAAGCTTCAATATTAATGTCAATTTCAGAATCTGATTTAGGCTCAGCTTTTTTACCTTGTTTTTTATTCACAGCTTCTGTCAACATCTGTGTATATAAATCATATCCAACAGAATCAATGAAACCATGTTGTTGTCGGCCCAATAGATTTCCTGCTCCACGAATAGATAAATCTCGCATAGCAATTTTAAATCCAGAACCCAATTCGGTGAAGTCTTTGATTGCTTCTAAGCGTTTTTCGCTCACTTCAGTCAAAACCTTATTAGGTTTATACATAAAGTAGGCATACGCAATTCGACTACTACGACCAACACGACCACGTAACTGGTAAAGTTGCGCCAATCCCATGTGGTCAGCATTTTCGACAAATAATGTATTAGCATTAGAAATATCTACGCCCGTTTCAATAATTGTCGTTGTTACCAACACATCATAGACACCTTGAATGAAATCATACAAGACATTTTCTAATTGATTTTCAGTCATTTGACCATGGATATACGCGACACTAGCTTCAGGAACCATAATCTCAATTTCTGAAACTACTTTTTCAATATCTTCAACTCGATTATGCAAATAAAAAACTTGTCCACCACGTTGAAGTTCACGTTGTATTCCATCTCGAATAGTTCCACCATTTTGTTCCATTACATAAGTTTGAATTGGGTAACGGTTCAATGGTGCCGTTTCAATTACTGATAAATCGCGAACCCCAAGCATCGACATATTAAGTGTCCTTGGGATTGGCGTTGCCGTTAACGTTAAGACGTCCACTTGTGACTTAAACTCTTTGAGTCGTTCTTTATGTTTCACACCAAACCGTTGCTCTTCATCAACAATTAACAATCCTAAATCAGCAAATTGAATATCTTTCGATAAAATTCGATGTGTCCCAACGACAATATCTAATGCACCACTAGCCATTTTATCAGTTGTTTCTTTAAGTTGTTTCTTTGTTCTAAAACGAGATAAAATCCCAATTTCAACTGGAAATCCTTCGAATCGATTAATCATTGTTTCGTAATGTTGTTGCGCTAACACCGTTGTAGGCACTAATAAAGCAACCTGTTTATTATCTTGAATGGCTTTAAAAGCGGCACGTAACGCGACTTCTGTTTTCCCAAAACCTACATCACCAATCAATAAACGATCCATTGGTTTCTTTTGTTCCATATCGTGCTTAATTTCATTTGAACTTCTAATTTGATCTTCAGTTTCAGAGTATGGAAATGCATTTTCAAATTCCATCTGATAATCGTTGTCCTTTGAAAATTGAAATCCAACTTCTGCTTCACGTTCAGCATACAATGCAACTAAATCATCAGCAATATCTTCAATTTTAGCAGCAACTTTATTTTTCGTTTTGGTCCATTCAGTACCACCCAATTTGTTAATTCTAGGTGACTTAGATTCAGAAGAAACATACTTTTGAACCATGTTTAATTGGGTTACTGGAATAAATAATTTAGCTTCATCCCGATAAGAAATTGTCATATAATCTTGATGTTTACCATCGACTTCTAATGTTTCCATTCCAATAAACTGTCCAATACCATGATTAACATGGACCACATAGTCTCCTGGTTTCAAATCTTGATAACTTTTAAGGCGTTCTGCATTCGCTAATGTTTGGCGTTTTGGACGTTTTTTAGTGACTTTGTTAAACATTTCATGTTCTGTCACAACAACTAAGTTTGCCATTGGCAATTCAAATCCAGCTTGTAAGTTACCTTCTACTACCTGAACTTTTCCTAACTGTAGGCTATCCAAAGTCGTCATGATAGAAGGAATCTCAAAATCATCCAAGGTTTGTGAGACTTTATCAAGTCGCTCTTTATCTTGAACCATAACAATAATAGTCTGTTTCTTTTTTAACCAACGATCCATTTCTGTTTTAAGTAATGGCATTTGGCTAAAAAATTGTTGCATGGCATGTCCTGGTACATCAATCAATTGATTAAATTTGAGGTGACCCATTCCTTTTTGAAAATGAGCCAGAAATAATTCAGCATGCGATTCATTTTTCAATAAATCTCGTAATTCAAATCCAAAAACACTTGTAGACAAAACTTGATGTGTTTTTAACTTATCTGCCATCCAGTTATCTTCATCTAGTTTAAGCGTCTTTTCAGCTTCTAATAATCTCGGATAATCGTCCATTACAATTAAACCATTGCTACCCAAGTAATCTAACAGACTTGTTTTACCTTGATAAATAATATCGCTAAATAATAAATGTTCCGGAGCTAAGCGTCCTTTTTCAAAATCACTCATAAGCGGCATAATATTTGATTCTAATCGCTCTTGATCATCATTATCTAATCGCTTATATTCAACACCATACGCTTTTTTTAATGTTTGACTAGCTTCCAATAGCATAGCGTCAGTCGCAATAAAATCTGTCGCGGGTATAATTTGAATCTGGTCCACATTCTCTAAGCTTCGTTGATTAGTCACATCAAAATAACGTAATGAATCTATTTCCGTATCAAATAAATCTAGTCTAATTGGGTTTTCTACGGTCAATGGGTAAATATCCAAGATAGAACCACGTACAGCAAAATCCCCAGGACGTTCAACCAACTTTTGACGTTGATAGCCCATCGTAAAGAGTTGAGTTTCCGTGGCTTTCAAATCAATATCTTTTCCAACAGCTAAGTTTAATGTTGCTTGTTTCCACGTTGAAACAGGTGCTAGAAAACGTCGTAACCCCGAGATTGATGTTACAACAATCTTTGGTGTTCCTTCTAATAGAGCCTGAAGCGTTTGGACACGTTCACTTTTAGATTCTGGTGAACTTGTTGCCAGTTCTGCAGCTAATAATTCTTCAACTGGGAATGTAAGCACATCTTCTTCATTAATAAAGTTAGTTAAATCTTCATTTAATTGTGTTGCATGAAATAAATTATCTGTCACAACCAACATAGATTTTTTTTTATCTTTAAAAATAGTAGCTAACATCAATGTTTTAGCTGAACCCGTTAGTCCAGTTAACAATTGTCTTGTATTAGGTTCAATATTTGTTAGCCAGTTATCTACACCAGGAACAGTCTGCATCATTGCTTCTAAATTCATTATTCTACCCTTTACCCTTTTCTAAACAGCTTTTTCTTATTTATGGTTATACTTGTTCATCGTATTCATAAAATCATCTGTTTCCAACCAATCCTCAATTGCTAAAGTTGCTGTATTGATTGCATCACCTAAGTCTTTTTCTTGGTTTTTAGAAAATTTCGTTAATACCCAATCTACGACAGAAACTTTGTCTGGATGGTCAATACCAATTTTAATACGTTTAAATTCCTGTGTTCCTGTATGTGCGATAATGCTTTTCAAACCATTATGTCCGCCTGCTGATCCTTTTTGACGTAATCGAATCCGACCAACTTCTAAATCAAGATCATCGTTCACAATAAGGATGTCTGAAACATCAATTTTATAGAAATCCATCAACGGTCTAACAGCTCGACCTGAATCATTCATATAAGTAGATGGTTTAACTAAGACAATTTTTTCACCATTTAAATTAAACGATGCCACTTGCGCTTCATACTTGCTAGATCCAAAATCGGCATTATGTTGTTTTGCAAATACATCTACTGTAGCGAATCCGACATTGTGTCTTGTTCCATCATACTTTTGCCCAATATTTCCTAAACCGACTATCATTTTCATTTTAATTTCTCCTTTAAATAAACGCAAACATCTGGGCAAGTTTATTCAACTTACCCAGCATTTCGACCCTATTCTTTTCTTTCAACTATTATACCATACTCGATTTATGAAAATTTTGTGAAAGAACTCTCTCATCTAGTATGTTTTTTCACAAACAAACATGTTATAATTATTCAGTAATAATTATAGCTCTGAAAGGATGAATTATTTTGACAAAAACAGAAAATCATCAAAAAGTTATCTTAGTCGGCGATGGCGCCGTAGGTTCTAGTTACGCATTCGCAATGACACTCCAAGGTGTCGGCGAAGAATTCGGTATCATCGATGTTGCGAAAGATCGCACTGTCGGAGATGCTTTAGATTTAGAAGATGCAACACCATTCGCATTTCCTAAACGTATCTACTCAGCAGAATACTCTGACTGTGAAGATGCAGATCTTGTCGTTATCACTGCTGGTGCTCCACAAAAACCAGGTGAAACACGCCTTGACCTTGTAAACAAAAACTTAAACATCTTGAAAAGTATCGTATCTCCAATCGTTGAATCTGGATTTAAAGGTATTTTCTTAGTTGCTGCTAACCCAGTTGATATTTTAACTTACGCAACAATGAAATTCTCTGGTTTCCCTAAAGATCGTGTTATTGGTTCAGGTACTTCACTTGATACTTCACGTTTACGTGTTGCTTTAAGCAAATTAACTGACATTACAGATCCTCGTTCAATCCATGCTTACATGATGGGCGAACATGGCGATACAGAATTTGCTGCTTACTCAGCTGCAACTGTTGGTGGTCTTCCATTCTTAGATTGGGCAAAAGCTAACAACATTTCTGATGACCAACTTGCTAAAATTGAAGATGACGTTCGTAACAAAGCTTACGAAATTATCAACAAAAAAGGCGCAACATTCTACGGTATTGGTACAGCATTAGCTCGTCTTTCAAAAGCAATTTTGCGTGACGAAAATGCCGTATTACCTGTTAGTGCATACATGGACGGACAATATGGTTTGAACGATATTTATATCGGTACACCAGGTGTTGTTAATGGCCAAGGTCTTGCACAAATCATCGAAGTACCTTTAAGTGATGTTGAATCTAAACGTATGACTGATTCAGCTGCTACTTTGAAACAAGTATTAAATGATGGTCTTAAAGCATTAGGTGAATAATTTTTAATTATTTTCCAAAAAAGGAACGGAAGACATTCTTCCGTTCCTTTTTTAATACAATTTTAATAGTCAAATTACTGTTAAAAAGCTTTTTTTATGGTATTATAAAAATGTAAATGAGAAAAATTTAATATTTGGAGGCGCCTATATGTTATTAAATACTTTAGTTAAACCATTAAAAGAACTAACAACCGTCCGTGAAAGTGTCACACTTGAAGAAGCACTTACGGTCCTAGAAAATTCTGGATTCCGTTGTGTGCCAATCTTAGATGAAACGGGTCAAATTTTCCGTGGTAATATTTATAAAATGCATATTTATCGTCATAAATCACAGGGTGGCGATATGTCACTTCCTGTTACTTATCTTCTTAAAAATGCGACTAAGTTTATTTCATCTGATTCAGCTTTCTTCAACGTTTTCTTTTCAATTAAAGACTTACCTTATATTGCTGTTTTAAATGAAAACAACTATTTTGAGGGTATTTTAACACATACACGTCTTCTAGATATGTTGTCTCAATCATGGAATTTTGATGTTGGTAGTTATGTCTTAACTGTTATTTCAGCTGGCGAACGTGGTGATTTAGTTGATATGGCTAAAATCATTACAAAATATTCATCAATTGCTAGTTGTATGACTTTAGATGTTAAAGAAGGCGAATTATTACGCCGAACATTATTCACATTACCAGCTGGTGTAAACCAAGAAAAAGTTGATAAAATTGTTGATAACTTAGGACGTAAAGAATTTATTGTTTCTGAAATTGAAGATTTACGTAGTTAGACAAAAAAACAGACCCTTTCGGGTCTGTTTTTTTAATGCATTCTTTTATCAAAGTGAATAGCACGATCTAAAACGAGCATTATTGGTGCTGTAATTGTCATTATTACAAATTCAGATAATGCTGTTGTACCGTAAGTAGGCCAGAACGGTAAGCTCGCTGTAATGTTCAACATAATAGCGATTAAAAACATGGTAAATGAGAAAACCATAATATTTAAAAGCATTTTTTGCCACATTTTCTTAAACTTAGGACTAACAAAAATCACAATTAAAAGACCCATGATTGTTTGTACGCCCCCAAAAAGAACATCTAACGGACTGCTGTAAAAGAGATTAAATAAGATAACCCCTAATGAAACACCCCAGATATATTTCTTATTGAAAAGTACTAAGTGATTCAATCCTTCTGATAGTCGAAATTGAATAGCACCACTAGCCATGTTCACCATTCCTGGAACAACTGCCAATACGATATAAAGTGCAGCGATTAAACCATTAATGATTACCTGGTTTACACGATTATTTTTTGTCATTATTAATAGACTCCCTTAGTTTTTTAGCGTGGGATGGTTACGAACCACGTTTTTTTATGTCTTTTTACTGTTTATTTTTCTTTATGTATTGCTGAAACAAGTCCAACACTCATTCTAAGCGCATCATCAACCTCAAGCATACTTTTTTTCGATACATGCGTGATACGATCTTTTAGACGTTGCTTATCAATTGTGCGAATTTGCTCCATTAGTATAACTGAATCTTTTTCAATACCATCTCTACTTGCTAAAAGTCCAACATGTGTTGGCATTTTAGGCTTCTGGATGCGCGCCGTAATGGCGGCAACGATGACTGTCGGACTATAACGATTCCCAATATTGTTTTGGATAATGAGAACAGGTCTCATACCGCCTTGTTCAGAACCAATAACGGGCGATAAATCTGCATAGAATATATCACCACGTATGATACTTTCAACCATCTTATCCCAACTCTCTACATAATTTGAAGGTGCAATAACACTTCATCTTCAGATCCTTTAAAATCATTACAGATTTCACTATTCAATTGTCCCATTTCTGAGTAGCCATCAATTAACTCATCCATCATTTTTTTATGACTTAAAATAGAGTTAAATATTTCGCTATCCTTCAACGCTTCATTGGTAATCGAATAATATGCACAGTAATCGGCTATATGACTCATTGCTACTTTCTCATTTTTATCCATCTGCACTTCCCCCATAGAATTACACTCTACAGATAGTTTACCATAGCAAACTAAGCAAATAAATACTAATTTAGGTAGACATGTGGTACTCGTCCTGAAAGTGCACAGATTATTTCATAATGAATTGTTTCAGCGTACGTTGCAACATCCTGTGCTGTAATCATTTCATCGCCATCTTGGCCTATTAGAGTTACTTTTGTATCATTTGGCATTTCATGTGGCAATCTAATCATTAATTGATCCATGCAAACTCGACCAATTATTTCGCAAAATTGACCGTCGACTAATAGTTTAAAGCCTTGCATCTTTCGGGGCATACCATCTGCATACCCAATTGGTACTGTACCAACCCATTCATTTTCTTGAGCTTGATATGTAATACCGTAACCAACTGAATCACCTGCATGGATTTCTTTCACATAACTTAATTCAGATGTTAATCCAAATGCTGGTTTTAACGCATAAGGTAGTTCTAATTCACCACCAGATGGATTTAAACCATACATTGAAATGCCCATCCGAATCATATTACCGTTGCAAGCAGAGTGCCATAAGCTCGTTGCAGAATTAGAAACGTGTACATAACGAGGTCTATCAGAAACTACTGACATCAATTCATTAAATTTTGACATTTGTTTTTTAAAATACGAATCATTAGGAGAGTCTGCTGTCGCAAAGTGAGTAAAAACCCCTTCAAAGTTTAATGTATTTTGATGACTTCCAAGGAAATTAATTGCCTCTAAAAACGGTTCTGCTTCTCTAAAACCAATACGACCCATTCCTGTATCCAATGCTAAATGAACGGCCAAAGGCGCTAATTTTTCTTCACTCAGTAACTTATTAGCTTCTTGTAACCAGCCAAGTTCTGAAACAGTTACAGATATTTTGCTTTTTGCCAGTAACGGTGCATATTCAACTTTCGTTAATCCCAGAATCAAGATAGTTTCAACAAACCCGGCTTCTCGTAACGCTAATGCCTCATCAATTATTGCCACACAAAAACCTTTTACACCAGCATCTTTTGCAACTTTAGCTACTTCAATCAATCCATGACCATACGCATCAGCTTTAACAACAGCAAAAATAACCGTCTCATCTGTTAATGTCTTTTTTTCAGCTGTGATATTTGCCTTAATAGCTGCCCTATCTACCACGATTTGGGTTGGACGATGATAACCTACAACCATTTTTACATCCCCTTTTCTTGATTTTCTAAAATAACTTCAGTCATAACTAAATTGTTCGTATGAGAAATTGAAATAAAGCCATTACCCTCAAAAGGGTGCTGCGTAATTATCGGTTTACCAATTTCATTATTTAATATTTCAACATCTAAAAAGCCAACTTTATCCCCTATTCCCGTTCCAAAAGCCTTACTGTATGCCTCTTTGGCGGAAAATCTTCCAGCAATAAATTCGTCTTTATGACTACCTTTTAATTCATCAAATTGTTTAATTTCATTTGTTGTGAGAATCTTTGTTATAAATTCTTCATGTTGTTTTGCCAACTTTACTACTCGATCAATATCGGCAATATCAACACCAATTCCATAAATCATATTATCACCTATTTCTTTTCATTGATATCCTTGTTAAGTTTATCAAATTTATTCATTTTCTGCACTAAAATCGTTTATATTTTACCTATCAATATTGTAAGAATAGCAATTTTAAACAAAAAAAGAGACCTAAATTAATAGGTCTCTTTTCAATATTCAAATTAATCTTTTGTTCTGATTGTGAAGTTACGTTTTGGTGCGCTACTTCCGTTTGAACGGTTGTCATTTGAACGATTATCGCTTGAGCGGTTACCTTTGTAACCTCCGCCACCATTACCATTGCTACGGCGATCGCTACTTCCGTTACGACGATCTGAACTTCCACCGTTACTACGGTTTCCGCCACCATTACGGTTGCCTTGGTAACCACCACCGTTGCCACCACGACGATTTCCACCGCCATTGCCGCTACGACGGTTGTTTCCGCCACCACCGCCACCCCCCTTACGTCTAGGTAATGGGCGTTCTGGTGTAATCTTAACAGGTACTTGTGATGAATCATTTTTAATAACATCACTAAGTAATGCTGCAACTAAATCAGCAACTTCAAACTTAGCCATTAATTCAGTAGCTTGTTTTGCATATTTTTTAGTATCAGTTTTGTTAACTAAGGCAGTAACGTCAGCGATTGCTGTTTCAATTTGACCAGCAAATGCTTCATCATCTGTAGGTGGTGTTAAAGCCACCATACGTTTCTTAGTTAATTTTTCGATTTGACGTAAGTAATCCATTTCATTTGGTGAAACAAATGTCAATGAAGTTCCTTTATGTCCGGCACGGCCTGTACGGCCAATACGATGGACATAACTTTCAGGATCTTGAGGAATATCATAGTTAAAGACATGGGTAACCCCAGAAATATCTAAACCACGAGCAGCAACATCAGTTGCAACTAAAATATCAAGTTTACCTGATTTAAATTCACGTAAAATACTCATACGACGTTGTTGTGATAAATCACCATGGATTCCTTTAGCGTTGTATCCGCGCATTTCAAATCCTTTAGCTAATTCGTCAACACGACGTTTTGTACGACCAAACACGATTGTTTGTGTTGGGTTTTGAGCATCATACATACGTGTCATGATATCAAATTTTTCGAAATCTTTTGAGATTACGTAGAATTGATCAACTAAGTCAGTTGTTAATTCTTTTGCCTTAACAGTTACCAAAGTTGGATCTGTCATAAATCTTTCACCAATACGGCGAATAGCAGTTGGCATTGTTGCAGAGAATAACAATGTTTGACGTTCGTCAGGAACAGTTGTTAAGATGCTTTCGATATCTTCAACGAATCCCATATCTAACATTTCATCAGCTTCATCTAAAACCAAAGTTTTAACATTACCTAATTTAACGGTGCGACGACGAATATGATCTAATAAACGTCCTGGTGTTCCAACTAAAATTTGAGGTGCGCGATTAAGACTCTTGATTTGACGACGAATATCAGACCCACCATAAACAACTTGAACTTTAGCATGTTTTTCTTTACCTAAACGGTAAAGTTCTTCTTGCGTTTGAATAGCAAGTTCACGTGTTGGTGAGATGATAAGTGCTTGAACTTCATCTTTTGTTGTATCAATTGTATCTAAGATTGGTAAACCAAATGCAGCAGTTTTACCAGTACCTGTTTGTGCTTGTCCAATAACATCTTTTCCTTCTAAAGCCATTGGAATTGTTTCAGATTGGATAGGTGTTGCTTCTTCAAAACCGCTGCGTTGAACGGCCTTTAGTAGTTCATCGGATAGTCCTAATTCTGTAAATTTCAAGTATAAATTCCTCCTAATGTGTTTGCAAACTAACATGCTTCACAACACAGTTAAGAGTTCGTCGTCAATTACTGTCTTGTAAAGTTAAATTAATTTAAGTCTGACCCTTCATGAGTCACTATTTAAACTATAATAGCACCTTAAATAATATTAAGCAACTCTCTAATTACTTTGTAAAGCCGATAAAACGGTTTCTAAATGAACGCCATGGCTTCCTTTAATCAAAATAGAATCTTTTTCAGTACGTATTTTTAATAAATCTTCAACCATAGCTTCTTTTTCATCTAAATCATAATAATGAAGATGTTGATCATCATACTTTGATTTTAATGCTGTTGCTAAAGATTTTATTTGTTCTCCGTAAAGATAAACGCTTTGAATTTTTTCATTATCAAAACTATCAGCCAAGCTGAGATGCATATCGCTAGATTGCTCACCTAATTCAAGCATATCACCCAAAACAACCATTCGATTACCTTCAACATCGCTGTTTGAGAATGCTTTGATAACAGCTTTTGCAGCTGTCGGATTTGAATTATAGACATCACTTAAAATTGACTCGCCCAAATGACCTCTAAGCCACTCTGTCCGATTCTTCGTTAAATCAAAATCACTAAGCGCCTTTACAATATTTTTAGGTGACACACGATAATGACGACCAACTGAGATAGCAGCCATCGCATTATCTACGTTATATGTGCCAATCATTGGAATTGTAAAATTAAAATCAGCCATTTCTCTCACTTTAAAGCTAGTCATTGTTTGATTGCCGACAACATTTGAAACACTCAAGTCAGCACTTTCACCATGACCGAAGCCAAATGATTGCTGTTCAATATTGGAAACACGTTCTCTTAATAACGGTTCATCTGCATTATAAACCAACAAGCCGTCTTCTTTCAGCCCATTCACAATTTCCATTTTTGCATCCGCAATTTTATCTCGCGTACCAAAAAATTCGATATGTGCTTCGCCAATCATCGTAATAACAGCGACATCAGGTTGTGCAATTCGACTTAAAAAGTCTAACTCACCAGGATGATCCATCCCCATTTCGACAACAACAACTTCCGTATTAGGTTCTATACTTAATAAAGTCATCGGTACGCCTAAATGATTATTGAAATTCGCTTCCGTTTTACAAACATTATATTGCTGACTTAAAATTTCTGTAATCATATCTTTAGTTGTCGTTTTACCGTTACTACCAGTAACTGCGACAACTTTAGGATTAATTTTATCCAAGTAATGTTTTGCTAAATCTTGGTAAGCCATTAATGTGTCATCTACTAAGATAGCTGGGATTTTCGTTGGCATTGTATCTTGATGGTCAACTGCCCATAAAGTCGCTGTTGCACCATTATCAATCGCACTTTGGATATAATCATGACCGTCATTTTCTGCCACAATAGGTACAAATAAACTGCCTTCCGTTAGTTGTCGACTATCAAATGAAACACTCGATATATTAATTGGTTCATCAGTAATTTCGTTCTTGGCGCTAACTGCGCTCGCAATTTCAGTTAATTGCATTTTCATTATATAAACCCTCGCATTCATATGACCATTAAATCTATTGTTTACTATTATTTGCCTGATTTTTTTTCAATGCTAATTGTAATAATTCTTCAATTAAATCACTGTAACTCAGCCCAACGGCTTCCCACAATCTTGGATACATTGCATTTTTATAAAATCCTGGCATTGTTGTAATCTCATTTAAATAAATATCTTGGTTAGCGCTAATTAAAAAATCACACCTAGCAAGCCCTGATCCATCAATAACCGCAAAAGCTGTTTTAGAAAAACCAACTATCTTATCCAATAATTCCTCATCGAGTTCAACTGGAATTCTGGCTTCGTGATCTTCCTTCATTGCAAGTTTACGATCATAGACGTCATCAAACGACAAAATTTCTCCTGGTACACTTGTTGCGATTTCTTCGTTACCTAATAATCCAATTTCAATTTCACGTGCTACAATGCCTCGTTCTACAATCACTCGAGGACCAAGTTCAAAAGCATTATCAATTGCATATTGTAATTCAACACTATTATTCACCTGTGTAACACCGATTCCTGAACCCAAATTAGATGGTTTCACATACATTGGATAAAGTAATTCGCCCTCACATCTGGCAATCACACTTGCAGTGTTATTTTCCCAAGACTGTGAGTCAATCGCTTGGAATGGTACAACCGGAATTCCGGCTTGTTTAAAGAGTAATTTACTCATTATTTTATCATTACCGACAGCCGATGCTAGTACACTGTTACCAACATAGGGGATATTCAACGTTTCAAGTAGTCCTTGGACAGTTCCATCTTCACCATTTGGGCCATGTAAGACAGGAAAAACCACACTATCTTCAGGGTCAAATCCATTTGGCAAAAATTTTATTCCAGTTGAATTTTCATGATTATTCGTTGCTTGTCCTTTTTCATCTGTTTCTCTAAGTCTTAAATTATCAACAAATTTAACTGGTTCGTTAAGCGTCTGACCTTGCAGCCAATTCCCCGTTTTCGTAATATAAACTGGAATTACCGAATAGTATTGGTAATATATCGCTTGTGTTATTTGAAAAGCAGTTGAAAGTGAGATCTCATGTTCTGCACTTTTACCACCATAGAGTAAATAAACTCGCATTCGTATTGCCCTCCATTTTTTGCACGTCCTATTGTACCATTCTTTTTAAATTCAACAAAAATAAAAAAAGATAACATAATAATACGTTATCTTTTTAGAATATAATACTGTCTTCAAAAGCAGATTTGTTAGAAACTTCGATAAACCATTCTTGATCTACAAATCGATACTCCAAATTAGCAACTAACTTGGCACTTTCTGTCTCCAATGTTGGCTCATGCCACTTCATCTGAGAAACGTTATCTATCATAATATAGACAGGTAATATTAACTTCGTATTATTAATTGTGATCCTTGAAAAATCTAATATTACACCTTCAACAAATAATGGCATTAATTCTTCAACAATTTTTTTAGGTATCTTTTTCAACGTCATAGGACGTCGTCTAAACAGACCATTTTTTTCACGATACGATTGATTCGCATGTCTAATAATTGATTTAGAAAAAACATTATAAAATTGCGTTAAATAACGATAGTAGATTTTTAATGCATCATTTGGTAACGTTAAAAAAACGTAGTCATTCTGCAATTTATAGTAAAAAGGTGATTGAATATGAGAAAATGCATGTCCCAAATATAAGAATTCTGCTACTTCTCTTGGTGTTATTAATTCTAAATCATCTTGACTATCGAAATCAATCCAACTTTGCTTTAACCCAACAGTCTTTTTATTCAAATAACGTGCAGTATCTTCTTCCCCGGTTACCGTGTTAAATCCTGTTGCGATGTCAATTTCATTTTCATAATCCACTGGGTTTAACGATAAAATATTAGTTGGTAATCTGGGAATGCTTGTTATGAAATCTTCTTTGGAAATCCCATATGATAAAATCAAATGAGAAACCGTTTCAACATGAACGTAGACTAAATTGTCTCTCACCACTATCATCCCCATTTTATAAAATAGTTTACATTGCTTCTAATCTTTCAATTCTATCTTCCATCGGTGGATGTGTTTGAAATAATCCAGTTGTTTTTTTCTTCAATGGATTTGAAATATAAAGTGCCGCACTACTTGGATCGGCACGTTCCATTGGTTTACTATCAGAAATTTTTTCCAACGCATGGATTAGTCCTTGCGGATTACGCGTTAATTCAACAGCAGAAGCATCAGCCAAATATTCTCTGTTTCGAGAAAGTGCAAGCTGAGCAATTGTTGCTGCAATTGGTCCTAAAATAACCAATAATAATGATAAAATCATCAAAATAATTTCTAATGATCCGCCACCTTCTCGATCATCACTTCGACGGCGACCTCCGCCCCACCAAAATGAGTTCATTCCAATATTTACTAATAATGAAATTGCTGCCGATAATGCTAATGCAATTGTTGATAATCGAATATCGTAGTTGCGTACATGCGAAATTTCATGCGCCATAACGCCTTCTAATTCTTCACGATTTAATCGATTGATTAAGCCACTTGTTGCAGCAACTGCCGCGTGTTCTGGATTATTTCCCGTTGCAAACGCATTAGGACTATCATCTTCAATAATAAACACTTTTGGCATTGGAACTTGGCCCACAATCGCCATATCTTCAACAACATGCCATAATTCAGGTGCATCATCGACTGATTTTATTTCAGTTGCATGATTCATACTCATGACAACGCTAGTTGATTGTGAAATCATCAATCCCATATAAACAACTGCAATGACAACAGCCATAAGTAGTCCAGAAACAGCACTATTGAAAAAAACATAGCCAACGGCACTACCAATCGCAACCATCAATAAAACAAAACCAATTAAAACATAAACTGTTTTGCGCTTATTTCGCGCGATTTGATCATATAGCATTAGTTATCTCCTAACTGTTTAATCAAATGAAACGTTGGGTACAGCTTTTTCAGCTTCAGGGACTTCAAGATATTCTACTTTTGTAAAATGATGAATTCCGGCAACAATGTTACTTGGAAATGATTGAATTTTTGCATTTAAACTTGCAGCAGTTGAGTTAAATAGTTGACGTGAATAAGAAATTTTATTTTCTGTATTTGATAGTTCTTCCATTAACTTAGTGAATTCTGTGTTAGCTTTTAAATCTGGGTAACTTTCAGATAACGCAAAAATACTTTTCAATGATTGACTCAATTGATTAGAAACTTCCATTGTTGTTTCATGTGCATCCGTTGGTACTTGTGTTAATTGATTACGTAATTCAACTACTTTAGCAAATGTTTCTTTTTCGTGAGTTGCATATCCCTTAACAGTTGAAACTAAGTTAGGAATTAAATCATTACGACGTTTTAATTGGACGTCAATTTGACTCCATGATTCCTCAGTCCGGATTTTTGCTTTTACTAAACCATTGTAGCCGCTAATGTACATAATAACTAAAAGTACTACGATAACTCCGATAATAATCATTGCCATAATTTTCAGTCTCCTCTTTAAATATAAAGTGTCTTATTTTAGTTTCTATTCTTAATTATCATACCAAAGTTAGACCCTTTTAGAAAGCAATTAAGCTAACGGTTACACCAATTTATCTAACTAGTTTTAATAATGTGATTATTATGGCATAATAGCATTATTAAGAAATTTGTAAAGGGGATTATTAACATGAATGTATTATTTGTATGTATGGGAAATATTTGCCGATCACCAATGGCTGAAGCAATGTTACGAGACGATTTAGCTAAGTTAAACCTTTCTGACCAAGTAACTGTTGATTCTGCTGGCACAAGTTCTTCACAAGAAGGAAATGGCGCCCATGAAGGGACTATTACTAAACTTGTTGAACATCAGATTCCAACAGATGGCTTAATCTCACGTCCGGTTAGTTACTTAGATTTCATTAATAGTGATTTAATTATTGCAATGGATGATATCAATGTTGAGCGTCTTGAAAAAGCTGCACCTGCATCTAAAAAAGAAAAAATCGTTAACTTCCTTTCAATTGTTCCCGGTAAAGAAAAAGAATCTGTTCCTGATCCATGGATTACTGGTGACTTTGACGAAACTTATAACTTAATTAGTCTTGGAATGCCTTACTGGATTGATTATATTAAAGCACAAATTAAATAATAAAAATGACCACAAATTTTAAAATTTGTGGTCATTTTTATTATTTATTATTATGAATCATTTTAAAATACTTTTGAACTGTTTTTGGTGCAGCATTGTATGTCCAATCTTTAACATACTCACCTTGGACCATCAAACGTCCGGCACCCGTATCATCACAAGTAATTAATGTGACTAATTTTTCTCCGGGTACATCATCAATAACTTGAACGTCTGTTGCTTTGATATATTTCATTTTAGATGTTTCATACTCATAAATCTTTTTAGCATCTGTTAAATAGATTTTTTGGCCAATTTTCATGCTAACTAATGGACTAAACAATAAATCCTTTCGAATCATATGATGTCCAGCAAGTGCATAATTACCCTCGCCCATTTTTTGGTTTTCCTTTAAAGTTCCAGCAGCAAGTGCCAAGGTATCAGTGCTAACGCCTTTAGCAATCGGCAAGTTCATTGAGACATCCGGAATACTAATTTCTCCAAGTAAAACCAAATTTTTTTCATTTGCTTTTGCTTTCACGACATCTGCCGTATTCAAACTCTTAACTTCACTAAAATCAAAGGATGCTTTTTTATTTTTATTTTTATCGACTAATTCTGAATTAATGGTTGGGTCTGTTAGTCCAACAATAAAGTTTTTAATTTGTTCATTGAATACTAGCGAAAGCCCCACCAATAACAATAGTATTAATAATATAGTTGTTAGCCATTTTTTCCAACGACTTTTTTTAGCTGCTTTATTTTTTTCCATTAATAACCCCCACTTTCGCTTAACAACTATTTTACCATATAACTTTTATCCTTGTTTAGTGTTATGATTATAATTATCAAAAAATATCTTTAGGGGGACTGTTTAATTTGTTGACTTCACTAAAATCAACATTTTTTCGTTCTAGACAACCTTGGGAACAAAATTTATTTGTTTTATGGTTTGGTACGTTCATGGCTGGCGTGGCATTTAGTTTAATTATGCCATTTATGTCACTTTATATTGATACGTTAGGTGACTTCACCAAAACCGAATTAAATTTTTATAGCGGCATTACCTATTCATCTACATTTTTAATTACCGCCATTGTTTCCCCACTATGGGGTCGTTTAGCTGATCGAAAAGGTCGTAAATTAATGATTTTAAGAGCTTCATTCGGAATGGCCATTGTTTTAGGCCTGATGGGGCTTGTCAGTAACGTTTACCAATTAATTGCGTTACGTTTATTACAAGGTGTCTTTTCTGGTTATATTAGTAACTCACAGGCACTGATTGCAACAGAGACACCCAAGCGGCAAAGTGGTAAAGCACTCGGTATTTTAGTTACCGGTAGTGTTACTGGTACTTTATTTGGACCACTAATCGGTGGCGCAATAGCTGGGGTCTTCGGCTATCGTATTACCTTCTTCATTACTGCTGCGATTTTGCTAATTGTTTTCTTACTTAGTTATTTCTTTGTACATGAACATTTTACGCCTGTTGAAAAAGGTGAAATGCAAACGTCAAAAGAAATCTTCAAGAAATTACATCATCCTAAATTAATTATCGGGATGTTTGTCACTACCTTAATCATTCAAGCATCAAATTATTCCATTAGTCCTATTCTAAGCTTATACGTTCGAGAACTCTTACATAACGTTGGAAATGTTACCTTTATCAGTGGGTGTGTGGCTTCTATTCCAGGAATAGCAACGCTAATTGCTGCGCCTCGCTTAGGAGTACTAGGCGATAAAATTGGAACAGAACGTATTTTAAAAATTGCACTTACTGTCGCAATTTTCATTTTTATTCCAATGGCATTAGTGACTAATGTTTGGCAACTTGGCGGCTTACGTTTCTTAATTGGGATTACGGATGCCGCAATGTTACCTGCAGTTCAAACAATTCTAACAAAAAATACACCGGCAGAATTCACAGGTCGAGTGTTCAGTTACAATCAATCATTCCAAGCCATGGGATCAGTCGTTGGTCCTATGATTGGCTCTACCGTTTCTGGCGTATTCGATTACAAAGGTGTCTTTATTTCTACCGCTATTTTAGTTGGTATTAATCTCATCTGGGTTCTCTACGTCACAAAAGGGATGTATTCACGAAAAGCTGAATAGTAACGTTCAATCTAGTTGAACGTTACTATTTTTTTGTATAAAAAAAGGAAGAAGCTTATTGGCTTCTTCCTTTTCGAAATAGTTCTTATTTTGCAGCGTTTGCGTCTGTAAGACCATATTTCTTGTTGAAACGATCCACACGGCCATCGGCTTGAGTGAATTTTTGACGTCCAGTATAGAATGGATGTGAATCCGATGAAATTTCGACACGAATCAATGGGTATGATTTGCCATCTTCCATTTCAATTGTTTCTTCTGAATGTTTTGTTGAACCTGAGATAAATTTGTAACCTGAAGTAGTATCCATAAATACAACTTCATGGTAATCTGGATGGATTTCTTTTTTCATAAGTAAGTATTCTCCTTTGCCCTAATCCATCTGCTGAATTAGAGTTATTCTTTATATTACAACATGCACAATCTTATCACGAATTAACTCGTTTTACAATTAAATTTTATTTACTTGTTTTTGTTAACTCTTTTAAAAATTCAGCATTATTTTTTGTTTTCTTCATTTTTTGGATAACACGTTCCGTAGCACCTAGTGAATCGCCTGTCATCATCTTTCGAATCTGCCATAGTTCTTCAATTGTTTGCTTAGATAATAATAATTCTTCTTTACGTGTACTTGATTTTTTTAAATCGACAGCAGGGAAGATACGGCGTTCAGCAAGCTCTCTTGAGAGTTGTAATTCCATATTACCGGTTCCTTTGAACTCTTCATAAATCACATCATCCATTCGGCTACCCGTATCAACCAAAGCAGTTCCTAATATTGTCAGGCTTCCACCTTCTTCAATATTACGTGCAGCACCAAAGAATTTTTTAGGTCGATAAAATGCTGCTGGATCAATCCCACCTGATAACGTCCGTCCGCTTGGCGGAATCGTTAAATTATACGCTCTAGCCAAGCGAGTAACTGAATCCATTAAAATAACAACATCTTGCTTATCTTCAACTAATCGCATTGCACGTTCTAAAACAAGTTCAGAAACACGCGCATGGTTCTCTGGTTGTTGATCGAATGTTGACGATACAACATCACCTTTAATTGATCGTTCTAAATCAGTCACTTCTTCAGGTCGTTCATCAATTAATAGTACGATTAATTTTACATCGGGATGATTTTCTGCGATTCCTTGAGCAATCTCTTTAAGTAAAGTTGTTTTCCCAGCTTTAGGTGGTGCCACGATTAAACCACGTTGACCAAATCCAATAGGAGCAAATAAATCAGTTAATCTCGTTGAAAGATTTTGACTAGTTGTTTCTAAAGTTAATTGTCGATTAGGATATAAGGGCGTCAGTGCAGGAAAATGTGGACGTTCCTTTGCTTCTTCTGGATTTTTACCATTAACTGTATCAACGTGCATTAACCCATAATAACGTTCATTAGGCTTTGGTGGTCGTGCTTTACCTCCGACTAAATCCCCATTTCTTAAATTAAATCGCTTAATTTGTGAGGCAGAAATATAAATGTCCTCTTGTGATGGGCCGTAGTTAATTGGACGCAAAAAACCGAATCCATCCTGATTGGGAACAATGTCTAAGACACCTTCCATCAAAATGAATCCTTGTTGTTTTGCTTGAGCCCTTAGAATTGCCAAAGACAATTCTTTTTTATTCATTTGGCTATAATATTGTATTTTATATTCTTGGGCATAGCCATAAATTTCTTTAAGCGTCTTGTCTTTTAATTCACCCATCGTTAAGAAGTCGCTCATTTAATCACCTAATCTTCATCAATAATTTCTACATCAGCAGATAAATTTGTCATTTTTTGTACAACGCAATCATAACCACGTAAAATATTATCGGCTTTCTCAATGACAGTCGTACCATTAGTCATTAAAGCAACTTCAAGTAATGCAGCACCTGCACGAATTTCATCTGCATAAACAGTTTGGCCTGTTAATTCAGTTGATTGATTGATTCGAATAATGCCATCTTTTGATTCAATCTTAACACCCATTCGTTGCATTTCTGGAATGTGCTTAATCCGTTCAGGATAAAGTGTATCAATAATACGACTCTCACCTGTAGCCTTGAGCATAACGGCAGTAATTGGTTGTTGCAAGTCAGTTGCAAACCCAGGATATGGTGAAGTTGTCACTTCAATTGGGATAATTTTATCGCCACCAGGAACAAAAATACTATCTTCATTCACTTGGAAAGTAACGCCCATTTCACTAAGTTTAGCTAAAAATGAATCTAAATGTTCAGTAATAACATTCTTAATTAAAACGCCCTCACCCATTGCAGCAGCAAGTGAGATATAAGTACCAGCTTCAATACGATCTGGAATAATCGTATGCGTATTAACAGCTTTTAAGCTATCAACACCTTGAATTCTGATTTCACCAGTCCCCGCACCACGAATATGAGCACCCATATTATTCAAGAATGTTGCAATATCAATGGTTTCAGGTTCTTTTGCAGCATTTTCAATGATTGTGGTTCCTTTTGCACGGACAGCAGCCAATAAAATGTTAATTGTTGCACCCACTGAAACAAGGTCCATAAAAATACGGGCTCCCTTTAATCCTTCAGGGCCACTCGTAATAATCACTGCGTCTTCTTCTTCGATAACTTCAGCGCCAAGAGCTTTAAATCCCTTGATGTGTTGATCAATCGGACGTGGTCCAATATTATCACCACCAGGAAATCCAACAACTGCACGACCGAACCGACCTAATAAGGCACCCATAAAGTAATAAGAAGCTCTTAAACTTTTAATGGCACCACCAGGTAAAGGTTCATCCTTAATCATCGTAGGATCTACCATTAAGTTACCAGCGTTAAATTCAGACTTAACATTCATTTGATCTAAAATTTTCATTAAATTATGTACATCTAAAATATCGGGGACACTGTCAAAATGCACAGGTGTATCCGCAAGAATAGCTGCAGGAATCAATGCAACAGTACTATTCTTAGCACCACCGATTATTACTTCGCCAGACAGTTTTTTACCGCCTCTAATAATCATCTTTTTCATTTATTATTTCCTCACTTAAAAGTGCTTTCACAAATTGATTATAACTATATTAATAATAAAGAAAAAGTTCACGAAATACAATAGATATTCGCCACTTTATCCAAATATACAATCTTGCCTGATACTATTTTAATAATTGAGCCATATCAGCTGGGAGTTCTGATTCAAAAGCTAATTTTTTACCCGTAAATGGATCTTCAAAGCTTAATTTAGCAGCATGTAATGCCTGTCTATCAATACCTTTGTCCATCGGGCCATCATATAACGCATCCCCAACCAAAGCATGATGAATAAAATCAAAATGTACACGAATTTGATGTGTTCGGCCCGTAACTAACTTCACATCAACTAATGTGTAGTCTGGAAATCTCGTTACAACTTTATAAGTTGTTTCTGAGGCTTTTCCTTCAGCCATAACAGAACGACGAATTTCGCCTTCCTTTTTACCAATTGGTTCTTTAATATCTCCTTGATCACTTTTAACGTCACCTGCAACAATTGCTAAGTATGATTTTTCTAACTGACCATTACTTAATTGAGCAGCAATCAAACTATGTGCAAATCCATGCTTAGCTAATAAAACAAGTCCACTTGTAAAACGGTCTAAACGCGTAATAACATGTGGCACGAAACTACTTGAATGAGTTGCAATCAAATGGCCTTTAACACGGTTAACCAATGTTGTATCTTCATTAGATGGGCCTGGCACGGTTACCATACCAGCTGGCTTATCGACTACTAACCAGTTTTCATCTTCAAAGACGATATTTAATGGTTCATCACTTGCATGTATGGCATCGTTATCTGGTTCTTCTGGCAACGTCAAAATAACTTCATCACCATCAATCAGTTGATAATCCCAATATTCATTCTTTTTGTTAACTCGAACTTGTCCCTCGCCTTGTTTAATTCTGGCGATTAATCGTTTACTAACGCCAACCTCAATTAAAAATTTTTTTAAACTAATTGTGCCTTCACCATTGTTTGTTAGCGTAAATTGCATGTCATTATCCTTCATTTCTCGTCATAACGTTTATTCTCTATCTTATCACACTTGGTAGCCTATAAAAAAAGGCGATTATAATCGTTAAATTATAATCGTCTTTTTTTATTTTGTAATAAATAAATGTTTGCCCAATTCGATACTGTTTAATGCTTCAAAAGAAATCCCCCACGAATATCTCTTGTTAGTTCTCTATAATATAGAGTATACCGAATGATTCATGGGTTGTACTATCAAAAAAAAAACTAGAAACATTTTTACTGATAGTGTTTTCTATTCACGTTTAACAGTCGTTTCCCCATCTCTGGCATATCATTATCAAGTCCTAATGCAGTGATAATATACTTATCAAATGCATTGTTTTTATAATTTTTATTCATGAAATTAGTAACCACCATATCATATCGTTGACTAGAATCATAAATACTGACATTAACGCGTAAATTAATATTTAAATCTTGACTCATATTTCTGACAAATAATTCTTTAATTCGCTCGTTTGCATTTAAATCAACCCCAACTGTTAACATGGTTTCTTTTTCTAACAATCTAGCGCTAAAAATTTCGACCATTTTATTAATAAATGGCTGCCTGTATCGCTTATAGAAATCAGACCATTTTTTAGCTAATAATGGACTGTCGATTAATTCATCCATGGCAATCTCAACATGACGTCGAACTGAATGATTTGAATATTTTTTTCGATAACTATTCATCATGTAAGTTCCCACGGCATCCATCGTTCCATGAAAACAAAATGCTTCAGTACAAATTGGGTACAATGATTTACTAACATTTTCACCGATAATTTTAACATCTAATTTAGATTCAAATCCTTGTTCCAAATATTTAACAGCTTGTTGAAGTTTGGTGTTATTTGTGTGATTAATTGCAATAAAATCGCGGGACAAGTAAGCACTTGAAGGAACTGAAACAAAAGCAGTTGTCCAAGCGTAAAGTAGGGCGCTCTCAAAATGAACATCAATTTTATTTGAGAACTTAATATAAATATCTTGCATCTTTTCTTCAACTTGGTTAAATAGTGAATTATTTGCAATCATATCTGCTAAATCATCAGAAATCACCCAATTATCACGATCTTTTCGCATCATTCGATGAACACTGACCTTCATCCAAATTCTAGTCCTCATTAAATTACTATCATTCACATTGAAGTTAAAATATGTTTCAAATACTTTAATGTATTCAAGAATGACGCCCGCTTCTATCGTATCATTATAGTTAAAATCTGTCGCTAGAAATAGTGAATAGTAAAAAAATCTAATTTGTAATTCAGAACCAACTACCTCACCATGTGCAATTTTAATCTGAAATTCAGACAACAAATTATTAAGTTGCTTAATTCTTCTGAAGATAGATGATTCACTAACATTTAAACTAAGACTCAAATTTTCAATACTGCTATTTTCATCATAATAGAATGCCATTAAAATTTGGTAATTAATAGACTCTTTCACATACCGATAAACCGTTTCGTAAAAATTAATTTTGCCTTTACCTATAAATTGAATGTTATTCTTTTTTATGATCATATAGGGTTCATCACCTGAATTGAATTCGCCATCCAATTACTCTAGTGCAACTCGCAAAGCTGTATTTGAAACATTTAATCGATTACAGATTACTTTTCTTGATAACCCATGTTCATTTAATGATAGCAATTCAATAATTTCACATATTAAAAACTCTGGTCGATCCAGAATATCTTTTTTGTACATTTATTCCTCCGAGAATTCTCATAATTACCAGCATGTCAACTTTAGTAAGAATATTATATATTTTATTTTAACACAAAACATTAAAAAGAGAATTTTCTAACACTATCTTAACAATTATCGTTAACCAGTTAGTTTCTATTTGATTTCTAAATAAAAAAGATTAACTTAAATAAGTTAATCTTTTTACGTTTAAACTTGTTTAATAAACTTAACGAATGCTTGTTGGCCGTGGTCATCTTGTTTATAAACCCCAGCATCTTCAAGAACACGCATAAAGACTTTTCCAACTTCGTTTTGTACGAGCTCACTAACCGTCTCTTTAGAAATCATCGAATTATCACGCTTAATTTCATCAGCCCAAGTTTTATGATAAGCCGCCATGACATTTGGTTGATCTGTTAGATACTTCTCAACCTCTGTTATTTCAGTTTTCAAACGAGGTGGTAAAATAGCTAATCCCATAACTTCAATCAAGCCAATGTTTTCTTTTTTAATATGTTGAACATCAGCATGTGGATGATAAATACCATCTGGAAATTCATCAGATGTTTGATTATCTCGCAAGACTAAATCCAATTCATAACGACCGTCACGCATTCGAGAAATTGGCGTCACAGTATGATGTGGCGTACCGTCAGCATCTTTTGCCAAAATTTGTGCATCGGCATCACTATATTCTTGCCAAGACGTTAAAATTTTTGCTGCTAAATCAGCTAATCGTTCTGGATTTTCACCATTTAAACGAATGACTGACATTGGCCAGTTCACAATACCTGCTTGAATGTCATCAAATCCTGCAAATTGCATTGTTTGACTCATTTCTGCCTTTGCCATTGGAAAATCATGACGTCCACCTTGATAGTGTTCATGCGTTAAAATTGAGCCACCTACAATTGGTAAATCTGCATTACTTCCCGCAAAATAGCCCGGGAATTTTTTAACAATTTGAAGTAAATCTGAAAATGTCGTTTTGTTAATTACCATAGGTTCATGCTTTTCATCTAAGAAAATTGAATGTTCATTGAAGTAAGCATAAGGCGAATATTGAAAGCCCCATGTTGCATCCCCCAAATCAAATCGTACAATCCGATGATTGCGACGAGCTGGGAAATCTAGTCTTCCAGCATAGCCTTCATTTTCCATACATAATTGGCATTTAGGATAACCCGTTTGTTTCATTGTTTTAGCTAAAGCAATTTGCTTTGGATCTTTTTCAGGTTTAGATAAATTAATGGTGATTTCTAAATCACCATAATTTGTTGGTACCTGATAAGCAATGTTTTTCGCAATAGCCGCAACTTTGATGTAATCGTTAGCCTGACTTAATTCATAAAAATAAGCCAAAGCTTTCTCTGGGTCTTTTGCGTATAAATCCCAGAAATGTTTATTCACGTGACTTGGAATTGGTGTGACCAGATCCATTAATTTAGCACCAAGAATATCTTGCTCCGCGATTAGAGCACTGATTTTCTCGTTTTTGATTGCTAAATTAAGTAGCTCGTCTTTAACAGCAATTATTGTGTCAGAAACTGGTTCAGTTACTTCTATCTCTGATTCACCAACCAAATCTAAAACGACGTTTACTAAATAAATTTTATCATCTGTCGAATAAGTCGTTGGATCAAACTGAATAACTTTATCGACGAATTTTGAAATTAATTGTTTAGAATCCATGTTTTTCCCTCTATCTCTTTATGCTTAATCTAATTTTTTAGCGCCATCAGCAATTTCTGCTAAATAGAAACTTGGTGCATAACCGATTTTTTCTTCGTAGATACGACCCACTTCACTTTCAAATGCGTCAACTTTGTCTTTAGCAACAATGGCAATTGCACAACCACCAAAACCAGCACCAGTCATTCGAGCACCTAGTACTCCTGGTTGTTCCCATGCTGTTTCAACAAGTGTATCAAGTTCAATACCCGTTACTTCATAATCAAATTGTAATGAAACATGTGAAGCGTTAACTAATTTACCAAAACGTACTAAATCTTCATTTTTCAAAGCTTCTTGAGCCATAATCGTCCGTTGGTTTTCTGAAACTGCATGACGCGCACGTTTTAGAAGGTTTTCTTTTTGGATTAAGTATGTTTGTAAATCAAAGCTAGCATTGTCCAAATCACCTAATGATTTAATATCATTTTTCTCTTGTAATAATGCTAATGCTGCTTCACATTCACTACGTCGTTCATTATATTTAGAATCTGCTAATTCGCGACGTTTATTTGTATTCATAATAATAATAACGTTGTCTTTTAAATCAATTGGTACTAAATCGTAATCTAGTGTATTTGTATCCAGTAAGATAGCATGATTTGCTTTACTCATACCGACTGCAAATTGATCCATAATTCCTGAATTAACACCGATAAATTTATTTTCTACCATGACACCTGTTTTAACAAGATCAACACGATCAATGTCTAAATTAAATTGATCTTCTAAAATAACACCCATCAATAATTCAATTGATGCAGATGATGATAAACCAGCACCATTTGGAATGTTACCTTCAAGTAAAATATCTAATCCTTTATCAATAACATAACCTTGCTCTTTCAAGTAAACAATCATCCCTTTTGGATAATTAGCCCAGTTATGTTCTTTTTGATATGATAAATCACTTAAATCAAATGAGACAACGCCATTATCTTTAAAGTTATTTGACATGATATTAATTGTTGTATCATCACGTTTTGTTGCAACTGCATATGTGCCTAATGTAATTGCTGTTGGGAAAACATGTCCACCATTGTAATCAGTATGTTCCCCAATTAAGTTGATACGACCTGGTGAGAAGTAACTTGCATTTGCGTCCACACCGTAAACATCTTTAAATTCGCTCTTTAATTCATTAATTTTCATTATATTTTCCTCCAATTTATTAACCGCTTTCATTTTACTAAATATTTACTAAAATTACAATCTTTTTACGACATTCTTTTTATTATGGTAAACTGATACACATAACCAATCAATCAGGAGGTAGTCATGGCAACACTTAAAGACATTGCACAGTTGGCAAAAGTTTCTAATGCAACTGTTTCTCGCGTGTTAAATTACGATCAAACATTATCCGTTGGCGACGATACACGTAAACGAATCTTTGAAGCAGCTGAAAGTTTAAATTATTCAAAAAATAAAAAGAAATCCAGTACACCTCAAGGTAAGATTGCTATTATCGAATGGTATACAGAAAAAGAAGAATTAGATGACCTGTATTACCTTTCAATTCGAATTGGTATCGAACGTAAATTAATTGAACTCGGTTATGAAATTACACGTTTTTTCCAAAATGATCAATTTAGCGCCTTGACTGATACTCTTGGTGCTATTGTTATCGGTAAATACAGTGCAGCACAAATAGCCGGATTTAAAGAACTAAATTCTAATTTAGTTTTTGTTGATATGAACACACTAAATTTTGGTATTAGTTGCGTCATGACTGATTTCAAAACGCCAGTTACAACCGTTATTGACCATTTTAAAAAACAAAATTTAACTAAAATTGGCATGATTGCAGGACAAGAAAGTACATTTGATGATGTCAATTTAGGCCCAGATTCCCGCTTCACTCACTTTAAAAATCACTTAGAACGTACTAGCAACTACCATCCCGAATGGGTTTATACAGGCGATTTCACGCCAGAATCAGGTTATCAATTAACCTTGAAATTATTAAATGATCAATCAGATAATTTACCAGAAGCGTTGTTTATTGCAAATGACGCAATGGCTGTCGGTGCATTACGTGCATTAAATGAAATATCAATTAAAGTGCCTGAACAAATCAGTTTAATTAGTTTTAATGACACATCTATTGCTGAATATACTTTCCCAACGCTTAGTTCAGTTAAAGTTTATACAGAAAAAATGGGTCAATCTGCTGCAGAACTATTAGTCAATCAAATGTCGATGACTGAAATTATCCCTCAGATTATTACCATTGGAACAACCTTAACACTTAGGAATAGTTCCAAATAAAAACAACTGGTATTCAGAAATTAATCTGAACATCAGTTGCTTTTTATTTTTTATTACGACCAATTAACCAGAATACTAGACCAACAGCAAGTAAAATTAAACTACCCACTAACATGGTATTAAATGTGTCACTGATATAATTATTCACAATATCAGTAAAAACAGAAGCTTTACTAGACACAATACCAATTAGGCCACTGTACAAGGCAATTGCAGAACCAATTGAAACTAGAACACCACTCCAGATTGCACTGAATCCGACGTATTTAAGCGGTATAAAGAATGCCCGATTAATAGCCAGTAAGAGTAGCGCAAAAATAACAGAAGCTATTAAACTATACATAAAGGCTGTTTGGACTATTACTTTTACCGAACTAACTGTACTAGCAATTTTTGAAAGATATGGCGTTTGGATATTATTCGTCAAATATTCACTTAAATTACTTTTAAAAGTTGCGACAATCCCATCAATTTTAGCGCTAACCAACGGATTTGATGTGTCCGTTTTTTTCATAACGTTGCTAGCAACTTGATTGGTAATCTCAGTTGGATTGATGACAGTTTGTTTTCCAGCATATACGTTACTAAAACTATTTTTCGCAATGTTAGTAACTTGTTGATTCGTTAAAGCATCTTTAACAGCTGACGTTGGCACATCATTTAATGTCGCAATACTTGAAATACCATCATTCATCTGTCGTGTCACAAGTGTCACGTTCGAATCTGTTAAAATTTTTTCTTCAGTATAAGTTTGATTCAAAACGGTTATTTTTAAGACACTTGTCACAAATAGTACGATTAAACTAAGGCTCAAGAAGAAAGATATCCAGCCGTTTAGACCTTTATGGTTGTCTATCTGATAGGTCTCAGTATGTTGCTTTTGGAATTCTGCACGCATGATTCTATCCCCTTTTGTTAATTCTCAAATTATTTAAATTTTAACATTCAATTGTAGGTTAATTGTACGCGACATGATTGAAAAATGGTAGTTTGATTTATTAATCATGAAATTTTATCATTATGCCCCATTATGTTATTATCCCAGTAATTACTGTTTAACTTTTTCAAACTAGAAAGAGGTTATATCATGCCTAATAGCTTAGGATTAATTTTAAAAGAAACTCGCCAATCGCTACACTTAACTCAAAAAGAAGTTTCCAAAGATATTTGTGCGCAATCGATGCTTAGTGCTATTGAAAATAATAAATACATACCTAATGCACAGCTCTTAATCCAACTATGTCATAAATTATCGATTACTTTAGACCAAATAAGTCTTCTGGAAAATTTTGATATCAGTTCAGAAAATGAATTCAATGAACGTGTATCTAAGTTATGTAATCAACACCAATACAAAGAGTTACTCCAGTTTCTAAATAAAGAAACGGTTACCAATAATTTAAAAACGGATAAGCAACTTCAGGCATACTATTATTATATCGGTATTGCAACTCTACATACTGAAAATAAATTGATTGCTACCGAAAAATATATTAAGTTGTCCCTTGCTTCCAGTAATAAAATTCTGCCAGATACCCTTACCCGACTTGGTACCGTCTCTTTGGCCTTTATATATGCAAAGCAAAATTTACAAAATAAGGCTGAGAAATATATTGATCAGACTTTTATGGACTTTAATAAATTATTTTATGAAGAAAATCAAAATATTTTATTCTATTTGACAGCACTTATTTATTTTAAGCTCAATAATTTAACAATGTCTCTTAATTGGATAAACAAGTCTGTTAAATTCGCTACTGATCATAACTCACACTATATGTTAGCCAACTCTTTTTATTTAATGGCTCAAATTGCAAAAAGAGCAGAAGATAAAGATAATTTTTTAGCCGCTACTGAAAAGCAACAGCTACTAACTGGCCTTTTTAATGAACAAATTTATAAAAATATTTAGAATATCAGAATACTGATTTTTAATTTTTACTCAAATTGGATAGGATGAAGTCATCAAATAAAAGGAGGTTTCATCCTATGGAAAAACCACTATTTTCAAATGTTATTTCAATCAAATCAAGTAAAGAAAAAATCGCGTTGTTTTTAAAAAATCCGGAAACTTTACTGAAATGGATACCTGATATTATTCAGGTACAGCCAATTGACAACAATAAATTCAATATTCACAGAACAGATTCTGCTTTGAATAAAAATGAGGAAATTTCTGTTAGTTCAGAAAATGATACAATCTACTATGAAAGTACCGGAGGAAAACTCGAATACACTCTAATTTTTAATTTGACTAGTAAAAATGCAACAACATTATTAGAAGAAAATTTTTACTTGTCTGAAAATGATCATTCACATTTACCATTAAAATTACTCATGCCAATCGCTAAACATGCCTTTAATTCAAACTTACAAAGCTTTAAACGAATAATTGAAAACAACTAAAAAAGAGATTCCTGCAAGGAGTATGGCTAATTTTTGTTACTTCTTGGTAGCTTGTAAAATTAATCCGAACGCTGTTCGGACAAAAAAGGTCAGCTTCCTTTAAAATGGTGTTTACCACAAACACACTTTCTAGGAACTGATCTTTTGTCTAGTATAACCTAATCTGAACGAATTAAAATTGAAACTTTCTGTGAGTTAGAACTATCTAATTCTGAAATGACCATCATTTAAACCGTTCACCAGGTTTCAAATTATAGTTGCAGCGCCTTAATGATTTCAACTTTTTTAAACTATATAATATAGATTTTTGTTTCTAAAAATCGTTATAAAAAACAAATTTAACACCATCATAGCTGCCTTTCAAGAGAAAAATTTCAAATTCTTTTACACAAACGTTAATATATTGTTCTACATCCTCTTTTTTAAGTAAACCTGGAAAGTCTTCGATAGACATATCATCAAAATCAGCATCCAAGTCTTCAATAATTTCACTAATATCACGATCAATTATTTCGTTGACCCCAGTCGATAAGTATTTGTTATTTTTCAAAGTTACCAGTTTATATTGTTTTATCAGAATACCATTATAATAGTGAAAGTCTAAATAGAATCTTCGTAGCGCTTCATCCTTACTATAACTCATGTTTTCTAAAATATATTTTTTATAAACAGTTTTTAGCCAAATATCATCAGATATAAGATGAAGATAATATCCTAGTTGAAACGTATTCAAACATGTTCCATACTCCTCTAGAAACATGTTTGGAAACATATCATGTTCTCCATCTTCGCGTTTCACCATAAAGTGCGTAAGCTCTTTGGGTGTTCTCGAATTTTTGTTAACATCTGGAGTAATACTTCCAATTAAAAAATCATTTCCAAACCCATGCTTATTATTTATTACTTGTGCAATTGATAAATGCATTATTCTTGATCCCATTTGTCTAACATCCTTTTTTTACTGTGTGAGTATAATAATCTTGTAAGTATAATTTACTGTCATTTGCATAAAAACCCTCTTTAATCATGAGATGTGGCAACGCAACACAATTTTTCCCCATTGTAACACCTGGATATGTCATAGTGTAAGCTCCAATGCGACAGTGATCACCTATAATGGCTCCAAATTTTGAACTTGTTTTTAAATATGTTTTATCATCGAAAAAAATTTTTTTTGTTTTATGCCATCCAGTCGCGTCAATTTCATCATACAAGTTAAAGCTGGAAGTCGACGCATAAGCTGAAAAGTTTACATCACTTCCAATAAAAGACCGCGTTATTGTATTAAAGTGTGCAATATGCGTATCATCCAGAATCACACTATTAATAATCTCCGAGGAATGCCCAATTATAGTATTTTCCCCAATATAACAGCCACCTCGAATAAATGCACTTTTCCCAATCAATGCATTGTCTTTGATGACTGCTGGGCCTTTGATGTAAGCAAACCCCTGAATAATAACATTTTCACCGATATACACATTCCCCTCAATAATTGCACTCTTTGATATTTGGCTACTATTTGCAGTGTATGAATGATTTAATCTAGTTAGATCCACATAATTAAAATTATCCAAAAAATCAACAACAGTTTGCTTCAACATACCATTACGCAATCTCTCATCATTAACGTCTATAAAATTGTGTAAATCAACAACGTTCTTAGTTTTCATTATTTCCACCAGCTTTACTCAACTCTCCATTTAATAATTCCGTTTTAGTTCCAATCCAAGTTCTAATTGAGCTTAAACCATATTTATTGAACATATATTTTCTTTTCCTTAGCGTATATTTTTTAGCTTCTTCGGTGCTTACTGTATTTTTATTTTTTTCATGTGGATAGTGAACTGCAATCGCAGATCTATCAAGGATAAATCTAATATGATGCACAAATGCGTTAATAGCGAAATCTGCATCCTCTCCACCATAAGTTGTGTAAGCCTCATCGAATCCTCCGATTCTTTGATAGGCATCTTTTGATATTCCAATATTACATGACCAACCAATTACCCATGGTGCTGGCCACTTAGACAAATCATCTCCCATTGACTGGTATACTGATTCACGGCGATCATACGCATTTAAATTCAATAATACTTGAATCGTGCCATCGACATCCGCCGCATTAAAGTTATCAATAATTGCCTGTTTATATTTATCATGATCATCAAATCCCGCAACATAACCAATCACAAAACTATTTTCATTATTTACTAAAATTCTATGGTACTCACTCACAAATGTACTACAAACTGCAATACCAGCATCAATAAATACGAGATATTTACCCCCAGAGATATTTGCTCCAGCATTTCTCGCTTCAGAAACCTTAAATCCATTATCCGACTGATAATAGTACTTAATATTCAGTGATGTCTCAAATGCCTTAACAATTGAGATTGTTTCTTCAGACGATCCATCATCGACAACTATTACTTCAAAAGTCGTATTATTCAGTTTTTGTTTAAGTAGTGACTGCAAACTAATTTCAAGTAATTTATTCCGATTGTAGGTTGGAATGATTACGGATATATCAAAATTTTCCATTACTATGCGCTCCCTTTAAGACTAACTTAGTGCTATTATTTTCGTACAGCTTTAAAAACGGTGTGTAAACAACAAAAGACATAATGATAATTACGATTTGAAACACAACATATTTATAACTTCCTAGCAAAAAGCCTGAAATTAATGGTGGTGTTATCCACGGAAGAATGACACCGTTAAACGGCGGAATAACTCCATATAGAATACAAAGATATAAAGACATTCCGGTAATAACTGGAATAAAAATGAACGGTACTACCATGTATGGATTCAATACAATTGGTAGTCCAAAAACTATTGGTTCGTTAATATTAAATAAACAAGGTACAAAAGCACCTAATCCTAGCTTGCGATTACCTGACTCTTTTGAAAAAATAATCATTGATAGAATAAGCCCTATACTAATACCGCTTCCTGTCATAGTAATAAATTGATTTAAAAACTGTTGAGTTACTATATGCGCTCCATTCACTATTGTTAGATTATGGTGTGCTGCTATAATCGACTGGTTTTCAATAGTATTTGTCAATAAAATCGGTGTTATTACTCCACCAATAACGGAATTACCGTGAATGCCAAAAAACCAAAAAACTGAAATCAATGCCGAGATAGAAATCACACCAAAAAACGTGTCCGATAAGTTTTGTAAAGGAAGCTGCAAAAGAGTATAAATAGTCTCTACGAAGGTTCTTTTTATGATAAATTGAAATACAAATTGAACGACACCTATAACAATAAAACAACAAAACATCGGAATTAAAGACTCAAAAGCTATTCCAACATTACTCGGTAAATCTTTAAAAACTTTATTTCCAATCCTTAAGTTAACAATCTTTTCAAAGAAAATAGGGATGAGTATTCCGATTAACATCGCTGCAATAATCCCCTTGCTTCCAATCCAATCAATGGTTATATTCTTTACTATTTTTACATTTTCTGCTCCACAAAGAACTAAAAATGAAATTAGTGCGGTAATAGTTGTTTCTAGTTTTAATTTTTCGTTTTTAGTCATCGAAAAAGCAATTCCTAAACAACTTACTACACCTAAAATGTTGAACGAAAAAGTAATCAATCGATTCATTAAGACTTTCAAATCGGGATTAATATCAAATTGTACAAGAATAATGAAAATAGAACTTACAATTGTAATGGGGATGGTATATATCATCCCATCTTTGATTCCAGTCAAAATTCTGGAATTGAAGAAACGATTAGTTGCCGATGTAAGCGATTTCATTTATTCTACTTCTTTCTTCACATAATTACTTATATCACTGTATACATTTATTAAATATCTAGCAGCAGTCTTGACAGGCAACGGACTATCATTATAAGTAAATGACTTATTAATGCTTTGAAGCATTGTTATATCATTATAATCATCTCCGACAGAATACACATTATTAATATTTACTTTTTTTATGTTAACCAACCAATTAATTGCAGTACTCTTATCAATACCCACACGCGTAATGTCTAAGTATTTTCCATTGCGATTGAAATTCAATATTCTTTTCGTTGCTATTTTCTCACTTATAGCATTGATAATTTTAGTACTTGCTACGACAGTAATTGAACAAATATTATCCGAGCTAGGATTTAATTTATCGAAACTACGTAATTCATTGTCACTACTTGAAATCATAATTCGTTCGATTGAACTCAAGTATTTATTAATTATTTCTTTTATCGCATTGATCTGCTCCCCGTTCAGATAGAATGCTTTAATAATCTGACCTCTACTATCAATTACTATTGAGCCATTTGATGCTAGAGCGTAGTTAAACTCAGGTAGACCATATTTTTCTTTCGCATTGACTATCGATTTTGGAGATCTTCCGGTGGCCACAACAAAGAGATCATTTTCTTTGTTGTGTTTCGCAATAGTCTCTCTTGTATTCTTATCTACAAAGTCACCTCTCAAAATCGTTCCATCAAAATCACTAACTAGCATATTCATTTAATCACCCCTACATATTATTTCCGCGAACCAAATCTTTTTAACCCCCATATCATTTTTACTCCTACACAGTTCGCTACACCCACATTATTTACCTAATGTCTAGATATTTCAAGGGAATTTTTTTATATATGTTATTTTGAGATTTTGAATCAGTATTAAATAACCACTCGGTTCAATTTTAATACCGCTCAGATTTAAAGATTAACTGATTATTCTTTTAAAAAGGGCTCTTTGTCAACTGGTGTTGGTGGCGGAATACTAAGGTATTTGTCGAAAGACAGATGCCTTTTCTTATGCAAAATTAATTCAATTCGGGTAAAGAAATGCTGGTTATTTTTGAATCCATAACAATTACGTTTAAGGTAGATTGTGAAAAACTATAATCGTTTTCTATTTCTTCTTGTCTTATTATCATTGTTGCATCCTCCTTTCCATACTTTATTTATTACTTCAACACATATCGCGTATTGTCCCACAATATCACTGCTAGTTACGATCACAAACTACTCTACTTTATGCTATCCTATTTTAAAATCGGTTAAAAAAAAGTATATTGCAGGAATCTCTTTTTTAGTTGTTTTTATTTAAATGAACATCTAAGACAAATTTATTATGATTGCTCACAAATCTTGACGTCGAATATTCAAAGGCGCGGCCTTTTTGATCATAAGCGATTTGATCAATTACAAAAATTGGACTATCCAAGGAAACTTCTAAAACTTGACTAGTTTCTTTGTTTGCTGGTTCAGCATAAACCACTCGTCTTGCATCTGTTAACTGTAAGTTCGCGTGACTCCCTAAATAGTCATACACGGATCCTGATAATACCTTTTCATCGATAGGCGCAATTGAGACCGGCATCACTGAGTGCTCAAAACTATAGACCTTTTTATTAATCAATCTAACCCTTTTAATTTCATAAACTGGATCATTAGATAATATTTGTAGATTTTTTTGTTCTATTTCTGTTGGTAATCGGGCATTAAAATGTATTAATTTACTTGATATTTTTTGATCTCGATGTGAATATGTGACACCAACAGGTAAATCTAGAGGCAACATCTCCGTAGATTGACTATCCATTCTTGGTCGCACATACGTCCCTGACCCTTGCTTACTATAAACTAATCCTTCATCAATTAGTAAATTTAATGATTTTTTTAACGTTAATCTAGAAACTTGGTATTTTTCGGTTAATATTTCTTGAGTTGGCAGTAAAGCCCCGGCACGATAATGATTTGTTAAAATATCTCGTTTAATATCTGAGTATATTTCTCGATATCTGTACATTTGTCTACCTCATTTCTATACATTTGTATATACATATTATATTATATAATTTAATTTGTAAACACGTTTCATTTAAATATGTATTTACAAATTAAAAAGATGTTGTTATACTTTGTTTATAGAAAGCGCTTTCTATAAACAAAATTAAAAGGAGTCTTTATTATGCATTTTAACTTAGAAAAAATCCAGGGGCCACTCTTAAAAGTTTCAGCATGGGTTGAAAGAAATACCATTTTACAAGCTATTAAGAATGCCTTTGTTAGAACAATTCCGTTTACTGTTGTCGGATCATTCTCAAATCTAATCAAAATGGAACTTGATGCATTAATTAAAGCAAAAGATATTCATAATGTCATTTTAACAAGTATTAGTGACTTATTCGGCTACATTGGTACTGCTACTCTTGGTATTGTTGCACTAATCGTTGTTTTTTCATCAGCATACTCGTATGCAATGGAATTAAAAAAGGACGAAAAAAATAAAGGTTTAAATCCAATTATTGCCACATTATTGGCATTCGCAGCATACTTCGTCATGATTCCTAATAACGTTAACTTTTTGGATAGCAAAGCTAAAGTTGTTGAAGGTTTTTCAACTTCATTCTTTAGTTATGAAGGTATGTTTACAGCCTTAATTGTTGGAATGCTTGCCGTTTCGTTGTTCGCTCGATTCGCAAGAAGTAAGTTCACGATTAAAATGCCTGGTAACGTACCACAAAATGTTTTCGATTCATTTTTCTCATTAATTCCAATTTCCGAAGTACTTATTATTTTTGGTATCGTAAGAATTACAATACAGTCACTTGGCTATGTTTCATTAGTACAAATGATTGCTGATATTGTTATCTCACCAATGTTAAGCGTTGGTGTTGGGCTTCCAGCTATTATTATTGTTATTTTATTAGAACAAATCCTTTGGTTCCTTGGTTTACATGGTTTCAATATCGTCTGGGGCGTTATTTCAGCCTTCTGGTTACCACTATTCCTTAAAAACGTTGCAAAATTTGCTGAAACTCAAAGTTTTGCTGATATTTCAATTTCACCTAATACAATGACAAATGTTTACGCCATGATTGGTGGTTCTGGTGCAACATTTGGTTTAATTATTGCAATGCTGATTTTCACAAATAAAGGTGAAAAAGAGCGAGAAGTTGCAAAACTAGGTTTCATTCCAAGTTGTTTTGGTATTAATGAACCTGTTATTTTCGGTTTACCTATTGTTTTAAATCCACTAATGTTCATTCCATGGATTGTTGTACCTGTCACAAATGCAATTATTGCATATGTTGTAACTTCAATCGGTTGGGTTGTACCTCTTGTAGTTTTAAATTCTGGTAATGAACCTATTTTCATTAGCACTTGGGTATTAGGTGCATTCCATCTAAGCCCAGTCGTTTTAACTGCTGTTTTAGTTGTCTTAGATACTGCACTATATGCTCCATTTGTTATTATCAACCAACGCCATGAACGTGCAGAAGCAAGAAAATTGGATGCAGACATGGTTACAGAATAATCTGAATTTAATTCAAGAGAAGAAAGGGTGTTTCATTTGAAACAGATTCATGCAATCGCACATACTCATTGGGATTTTGAATGGTATTTTACACGTCAAGAGGCTCGAATTCAATTTGCCTTCCATATGGACGAAGCTTTTGAGGCATTATCTAAAAATGAACTAGATTATTATCTATTAGATGGACAGATGTCAATTATTGATGATTATCTAAATACAGCTCCAGAAAAAGAAGATCTTATCAAAAAATATGTTTCTATGGGTCGTTTACTCATTGGACCTTGGTATACTCAAATTGATGAAATGGTTACTTCTGGAGAATCTATTGTTCGCAATATCAGAATTGGATCAAAGCTAGCTGACAATTTAGGTGGCGTAATGAAAGTTGGGTATCTCCCAGATTCATTTGGACAAGGACAAGATATGCCAAAAATATATAATGGATTTGGTATTAATAGCACCGTTTTCTGGCGTGGGTTCCCTACAGAAAACGATTCCCGCTATTTTTACTGGACAAGTAATGACTCCTCCAAAGTTTTAGTTGCTAATATTAAAAATGGCTATTATGCAGGTGTAGATTTAGTTGAAAATGATAACTTTTTCGATTTAACGGAGAAAATCTCAACGAATACTACATCTGACAATCTTGTTTTACCAATTGGTGGCGACCAGCGAGCTATCGATCATAATTTAAAAGATAGACTTGCAACTGCTAATAGTGTTCTTTTACAATCTGATTCTGTTATTCAAGAAAGTACGTATCCAAAATTTTTTGATGCATTAGCTAAGGAGTCCAATTTACCATCATTTAATGGAGAATTCATTGATCCATCAGATTCTAAAATACATCGAGGAATCTATTCTTCTCGTTACGATTTAAAACAGCTTTACGATAAATTAGAACGGAGAATGACTTATGAAGTCGAGCCTTTAATGGCTATTGCTACACATCAGGGTATATCTGAAAAGCAAGGTTTAATTGATGATATTTGGAAGACTATTGCCCGTGGACAAGCTCATGATAGTTCCGGTGGCTGTAACAGTGATAAAACAAATCAAGATATCTTACATCGTGGAATTGTGGCAGATCAATTATCTCTTTCACTCAAAGATTATCTACTTCGTAAACTAAGTATTTCTATTTCAGATAAAAAACAATTAAATTTATTTGCTTGGAATCCACTTCCTTTACCAGTTAATGAAATTCGTGAATTCGAAGTTAGTACTTCTTTTGCTAATTTTAATCTTAAAACAATAGACGGCATTGATGTTCCTTTTGATATTATTTATCAAAAGGAAGAAAATGCAGCAGTTTTACGCCGTGATCAAACTGAAATGACTGATGATTTTTATTATATTACTAAAATTGCTTTTAAAACGATCATATCAGCTACAGATTGGACTGGCTACTGCATTCAGTCCGTCTCTGAAAACAACCCAGTAAATACATTAGAAGTATCTACTGATATTCAAAATGATTTCTACAAAATTTCTTTTGATGACGGGCAATTAAATCTTAAAACAAAGTTTGATAATCACTCATATTCTAATTTTATGACAATTGAAGATAGCGGTGATGAGGGTGATACGTATGACTACTCTCCTGCATTCAAAGATTGGTTATTAACTTTAGATTTTTCAAAATCTGATTCAATAACATTTAAATCAGGAAAATTATATCAAATTATGTCAATTACTGGTTCGTGGACCTTACCAATCAACTTAGAGGAGCGTGCACTAAAAACTAAAACTGGTCGATTAAATTATCAATTAACATTAACATTAACAAAAAATTCTAACGTTATTAAATTTAAGATGCACATTGATAATACTATTCTTGATCATCGTATGCGACTTATTTTAAATACACAATTAACGAATGTCGTTAGCTCGTTCGCAGATACCCCATTTGGTATCATTGAACGTCCTACTGAAGACAAACACCTTAAAGACTGGGAACAAATTGGTTATAAGGAAGAACCAACAAGTATGCGACCAATGATTCATTTCGCTAATTCACATAATAAAGAAGTAAGTTGGTCTTTTCTAACCTTAGGTACGAAAGATTTTCAATTAATTGATAAATCTTTTGATAAATTAGCGATTACATTGTTTAGAGGAGTAGGTTTCTTAGGACGTCCTGACTTAATGCGCCGTCCCTCAGATGCTTCAGGTCTACAAACAAAAATTGTATCAACTCCGGATAGTCAATTAAATAAAGAATTAATATTTGAAGGTGGGCTAGTTGTTGAAGCTGACTTCAAGCCTATTGAACTTCAAAATAAGCATCGCCAATTAAGTCAAAATGAACTTTTCTATCAAGATCAAATAATAAATCGCTTCTCAACACCTTTACAATATTTCATGATGAATCCAGCAAAGACTAACGTTAATCACAATTCAATTATGTCCGTTCAAAATTTAAAGGTCATTATGAGTAGTTTTTCAATATCAGATGATAAAACTGGATTTGAACTTCGTCTTTATAATCCAACTGATAACGTTATCAATCAACCTGGCAATCTCTCATTAAATACTACTTGTAACATTGCTGAACTCGATTTAAATGGTAAAGTTAGCCATTTCATTAATTCAAAAGTTACCACCGTTGATTTACTATCGTTTGGTCCAGGAGAAATTAGAACTTACGGTATCTTTCCAATTAAATAAGTAATTATGATAACTTACGATTTGAGGTATTTAAATGATAAATCAAGAAAAACTAATTAAACAAGTTACGGATTATTCAGAAACAATTTCACTTTCTTCAAAAAAATCTACTGCATTATTTCGTAATGTATTCATTGATACACTAACAAATACGGTTAAAGTACAAAATGATTCAGATATATTCATTGCTACAGGAGATATTCCTGCCATGTGGCTCAGAGATTCGACATTTCAGATACTACCTTATCTTTCACTAACAGATAAGATTCCAGAAATAACATATCTCATCCATGGCGTTATTAATCAACAACTTGCCTATATTAAACATGATCCTTATGCAAATGCATTTAACGAAACTAGTTCTGGTGCACACTACACAGTTGATAAATCAAATATTCCAATATCTGATCTCGTTTGGGAGAGAAAATTTGAAATTGATTCATTATGCGCCCCTATCCATTTGGCATCAGAACTTTATCAAAAATCTGGATATTCAAAACATTTAGACAGTAACTTTTGGCAAACTGTAAAGTTAATTGTGGATACCTTTATTACGGAACAACATCATGAAACTTCCGATTATATTTTTAATCGTTCTAATGGTCCCTCAACAGACACATTGAGTCATGGTGGTAAAGGTGCACCAATTGGGTATACAGGTATGGTTTGGAGTGGTTTCCGCCCAAGTGATGATGCCTGCTTATATGGTTATCATATTCCAGGTAATTGCTATATCATTTGTGTCCTAGATGAGTTGCTTACCTTATCTAAAACACAACCAGCTCCAGTCGAGCTACTTAAAAGAATAAGTCGTCTCCGATCTGAAGTTGAATCTGGAATTGAAAATTTTGGAATCGTATCAGCTCCAAATTCTAATGAAACTATTTTTGCCTATGAGGTTGATGGCTTAGGTAATATCAATTTAATGGACGATGCTAACGTACCTAGTCTATTATCTCTCCCATTTATTGGTTATATTTCACCTGATGACTCTATCTACCAAAAAACGCGTAAATTTATTCTGAGTGATCAAAATCCCTATTATTACTCGGGAAAATATTTAAAAGGGATTGGCAGTCCTCATACACCAAAGGAATATATTTGGCCGATTTCGTTAGCGATGGAGGGATTAACATCAAATAATCCGGAAATTATGCAAAATAATTTAGATATCATTAGTCAAACCGATGATGACACATTACAATGTCATGAAGGAATTAACGTTAATGACCCAAGTCAATTTACTAGAGACTGGTTTTCTTGGGCAAATATGACTTACTGTCAACTTGCTTTACGATATCTGAATATTTAATAATATAGTTAATTTAGAGTAGAGAAATCTACTCTTTTTTTAGGCTTATAACTAATTCAAATCAAAAAAATATTATCATTGAGTATGATAATATTTTTTAAGTATCTCTATTAATTCTTGTTCAACGCCAAGTACATCACTATCCGTCCCTAATCCAGTGATAATATATGTCTCCAGTGCTGAATTCAAATAATTTTTGCTCATAAAATTTGTAATAACTAAATCATAATTCTTAGTAGACTCGTAAACATCTATGTTGACTCGTAAATTAATATTTAATTCCCGACTGGCGTACATCATAAACATTTCCTTAACGCGCTCCTCAGTATTTAAATCCACACCTACCGTTAATAATTTTTCTTTTGCCAATAAACGCGCATTAAAAATTGACATAATCGTCTTGATAAATGAGTCACCATACCTTGAATAAAAGGCATACCATTCGGGATCGCCCTTCGATTCTTCAATCATTGCACTCATGGCATTTTTTACATTTTTAAGAACTAACTCATTATCTTTTCTAAGGCGATAATCTTCCATCATATCTGTACTAGCAGATTTTAAAACGCCGTGAAATAAAAAGGCTTCTGTACAAATTGGATATAAAGACTCACTTAAATCGCCTCCAGCAACCTGAATACCTAAGCTATTCTCAAAGCCATTTTCTAAAAATTCAACAGCTTGTTGCAATTTATTATTATTTTTACGATTAACGGCCACGAAATCATGGGCAACAAAGGTGCTCCATGGTACTGGCACAAAAGCCGTGGTCCAAGCGTAAAGTAGTGCACTTTCAAAATGAATATCAACTTTATGCTTAAACTCTTTAACAATTTCGCCAAATTCTTCTTCAACGCTATCGAACAAAGAATTATTTTTTATCATGTCTTCTAAAACAACTGAAATACTACGATTATCTTGATCGTTAACCATCATTCGTTGACTTGTTACTTTTAACCAAAGCTTTACTCTAACTAAACTACTATCATTCACATTAAAATCAAAATATTCCTCAAACCGTTGGATGACTGCCATAATAATGCCATTTTCACTTGATTGTTCGAATTTAAAATCAATTCCTAAAAACAATGAATAATAAAAAAAGCGAATTTGACTTTCGTTACCTAACATCACACCATGAGAAATTTTCACATGAAATTCTTCTAAAAGAGAATTTAATCGCTTAATCCTTCTAAAAATAGAAGCCTCACTGACATTTAATTTAGTATCTAGATTCTCAACTTTTGCATTACCTTTAGTATAAAAGGCCATTAAAATCTGATAATTTATCGATTTTTTTATATACCGATAAATCGTTTGATTAAAATTCATTTCGCCTTTACCTAATAATTGGACGTTATTTTTTGTAATAATCATGTAGGGTTCATCCCCGGAATTTAAATCTTTATCCAATTGTTGTAAAGCAACTTTTACAGCCGTTTCAGAAACATTTAATTGCTCACGTAATCGTTTTCTTGATAAACCAGTTTCGTTCAAAGCTAATATTTAAATAATTTCGCAAATTAGCCATTCTTGTTTATCGAGAATGTTTTTCTTGTACAAATGCTTACCTCCGAGTATTTCCAATCATTAACATAAATATTTTTTTGAGTTAAATTTTTATCCCCAATACCATACTTAAAAAATAACTTATTCCCCAGAATTATTATCCTCTTTATGTTAACATTTAACCTATTTCATGTCATTTTTTATTCTAATTTCTCTCCAAATACTAACGATATCTTATCTATCATTTAACTTGACATCTAAGTTAAATTAATTCAATTTCCTACTAAAATAACCCTTAACCAGGAAAGTTTCTTGGTTAAGATCTATTATTTGAAGATGACGATCTACCATGGACAATTCTAATTTATTACTATCCAATTTAAAGTTATCGAAAAATTTAAAACCTAAAATAATTGAAATTAATTTAACTAAAGAATACAAAGACAGAAAAATTGTGCATTCTATAAAAAAATAACATAATCCATTATTAATCATTATCATTTATAATTGAATAATTCTAAGAATTGATTTTGATAATTTCTCACGTTTCTCATCTGTTAACGTACTAAAATATTGTAATAATTCTAAAGTAGGTATATCCGAAAACTGTTGCCTACTAAAGAAGTCTGACAATTCCAATTCTAGCGCACTGGCAATATCAGATAATTTATTAATACTGATATTAGCAACGTCCCCTCGTTCAATTCTAGAAATCAAACTAATAGAAACGTTAGACTTTTCAGCAAGCTGCTCAATTGTTAGACTAAGTGCCTTACGTTTTTTTCGAATTAACTGACTTATCGTTTTAACCATTAACTTTCTCCAATCACGAATCTTATTTTACAATAAGTGAAATCAAAGAAAGCTTAAAGATTTTTAAAAACGTTAATTTTAGCAAAAAGCATATTATTATACTTGTTATCATTATAATAAGAATTATATAAACCATATTTAAGTGATCTAAATTTGATTTTTACTAGCATATGAAATGGTACCATATTACTCAAAAGTGCTGCCTAAATCTAGTAATTAAAATAATTGTTACAAAAAAAGTTATCAACTTAATGATAACTTTTCATTTTGTTTATAATTAATCGTTTAAGTTATAACGTAATTTCATTTGTTCGGAACCAGATATAACCATTTCACCTAACAATTGTGTTTGACGTTTTAATGATTCTGTAGCTAACTTATTATTCATTTCTTCTAAAAATGCTGTGATATTTGCTTGTGAACTAACTGCCTTATCAGCAACATTTTGAATTTCATGGTAAGCACTCATTGCTTCAAGTTCAAATGTATTTCGCATATCTACGTAGAAGTCATAATTCGTATCGCCCAACAATGCAGTTGTACAACTGAGCCAATACATATTATTTAAATCAAATTCACCTGTCGCATTTTTATATGATTCTGGTGTGTCATTAACGTTCGCATAGAATGGCACAATTGTATTAAACGTATTTGCACCATAAGCTAACCAGTGAATCCCAGCAATCTCATCAGGTACATCATTACGAACTTGTAATAAATGTACATTATGATTACGGTTAATCCCAATTGGACGGAATCGTGTTTTAATATCTTCTGGCGCACTACCATAAGGATCGTATTCCGTATTTTCAAAATGTGCACTCAAAACAAATTTAACATCTTCAATTGAAATTTTACGATTTGCATGACAAATGAAAGGTAAGTCTTGATCCATTGGATCTTGAATAATTTCAGGATTGAAATATTGTTGACCGTACCATGTACGGGGATTATTGTAGACCGTATCTTTAATTGATGCACTACCAAAGATATGACGTAAATTGTAACCCTCAAAATCAGGATTTAACTTATTATTATCAATTAAGACTTTTAAATCTTCAGAACAAAGTGTGTCTTCTGAATCAAAATCAAACATATCAATATTTCGACGGTTAGGTGCAACAACATAAGCGTCATCCGGAATACGAACAGCTGCCCAATGATGGCCACCGATTGTTTCAAGCCACCAAACACTATCATTATCGGAAAATGCGATACCATTTGGTTCATATGTGCCATGTGTTAAGAGTAAATCGCCTAAACGTTCAACCCCTTCTTTAGCACTATGAATATATGGTAAGACGAGCGTTACAAGATCTTCTTCACCAATTCCACCAGCAGCATAAGGATCAAGCCCTTGAATACGTGGATTACTTGTAATTGTTTCTGTAGCAGACATCGTTACATTATCACTATTGATACCCGCTGCAGGCCAAATTCCGTTTGTTAAAAGTGAGTTTGGAATTGAGGTATAACGCATTGGATTATCTGGTAATTCTACCTTTACACCACTAATAACAGATTGATAATTACGTGGTTGATCTTCAGGTTGTACAACAACAAAACGTTGTGGATCTAAAGCTTCATGCCCATCATCATTTCGAGAAATCATTGTTGAACCGTCGATTGAAGCATTTTTACCAACTAAAATTGATGTACAAGAACCTTGAACTCTTTTTGTCATTTTCCACACACTCCTTATTGATTTTATACTAATAGTATAGCGGTTTTAGCGGTAAATTAAAAGCAGTCTTAACCCCATTTTTGGCGTTAAGACTGGCTCTACAATTTCGTTGACTAAAACTAATTGAAAGCGGTGAAAGGTATGTCCCATACCTGTATTATACAAAATTTGCGCAAGACCTATAATTTGAATAATTTTGTCATAAAGATATTAAAATCATATGAAAAGGAAAATGATATTGACTGTGACGCTACGGTACATCATATACTGACGGTAGTATACATTTTAAATAACAAAAATTATTGATGAATTTAACTGTCCTAGTTGTTTATTCACCTATCTTTGCGTAAATATTTAGGACGTATGGCTACCAACCTTATAAATAACAGAATACTCTGGTGAAAACATGAATTTATCTGAATTAGTACTATACGCCAAGGAAAAATATAATATTATCGAACAATACAAATGGCCTAAATTCCCTAGTTTTTCGGTGTTGGTAGATCCCAGCACAAATAAATGGGTGGCTGTTTTGATGCGTCAAAAAAACGCTACTTCTGGTGATAATATCGAGCGTTGTGACATCAAATACGCACAGGAAATACCAACTGATATTTTACCGTCTTACCTTTCGTCACCTTTTCGAATGCGCGGTCCGAAGTGGTTAGGCGTCCATTTTGACGACAGCACAGACCCAGATGTTATATATCGTATTTTTGATAATGCACTTGAAAAGAACGAACAAAGCGGTAATACGATTGTTCTAAACGCCGAACCTGAACCTATACAACAGCAACAATACCACGCGGTTCCTCTGACGTTTAAGGGAATGACTTCTGATGTCAAAGAAAATAAAATTCCTGAAAAAATGATAAAAATGAGCCAACTCTATGCTTACGGTGATAACTCTTTCAAGCAAAAATGCCGGAATTTTTATGTCCAAGGACAATTTATGGCCGACTACGAAGATGTTTTCTCCTACAATGTCGACATACACCGCTACTTTACAACCTACCATGATCTTGGTTTGAAACAATTACGCGGCTATTTTAGTTGGCGAACAAACATCCGAAAAGGCATTTATAAAAAAATCACGACCTCACTTGCATACCTATATTTGTATGAGTTGGTTAATGGCATAGGCACATCATCCGTGATAGACAGCCTACAAAAAATAAAAGCATTTGAAATCAATTATCTGGACTCCGGTATTGGAGATAATCGTATACGCTTAAACAGCCATAAATGGTTGTTTGAACTAGCAGTAATAAATGGTATAGAACCAGACACGACGTATCAGTACGCTGATACCGAAAAATTACAAAGAGATAATGCAATCATGATTTTAGGTGATCCAGAAAAGCATGAAGACAAAGCAGTATTTGATGCGCTTTGTCTTTTTGGAAGACATAAAATTTTGGCATCAGCTGTCCTTAAAAAACATGAAAAACACGGCACACAGTTATTCGCTCAAGTGTGGCGAACAGCTATAAAAATGGATAATAACTTATTTTCTGCGTGCTTTGGCACAATACATTCTCATCTTTGGTACCCTCTAGGCAACGCCGTATATTACCAAGTAACGCCACAACAGCCACTTATATACAAGTTGAATGATATCCGAAAATATACCTACAAAGATAATGCGTGGTACGAACAGAGTTACCAAAAATTTAACTTTCATCAAGAAAAGTTAGATGGTCTTTTGCGTGAAACAGATCGTATGTTACGACTTTATTTAAAAACTGGTTATCCTTTAAAAGCACGAGATGCAGAAACCTGGGCAGCACCGTACGTTAAAACTGTCATTGCAGCTGACCGTGATTCTCGTTTGAAAGCAGATAAGCCTAAGGTTACCATTCAATTTTCAAATTTAGATAAAATTAGAAGCGATGCGTTTGAAACACGAGACAGTTTGTTAACTGACGAAGAAAAAGATACTTCTGAAAACGTATTACCAAAGCATAATAACATATTGCCATCCACTGAACAGACTGGCCTCGAAAAAATACCTGTTATTGATTCAGAGCCTACGCTGTCACTAAGCAAGACCCAGTTAGAATTATTAAGCTTATTAGTTCGAGGCGAATCTGTCACAGACATGATCCGTGATATGCATGGCATGCCTGAAGTGATTACCGACACGTTAAATGAAACGCTTTTTGATGACATCGGCGACTCAGCTCTACAATGTGACGGCGATACCATCTTTCTTATTGAAGACTATCGGGACGATTTAATTGAAATAATTAGGAGAAATATGAAATGACAAAACAAACTCAAAAAGTACCAAAGCGCATTGCACAAACAGTATTAAATTCCTTAAAGGGTGGTGTTGTCCCTAGAATTGGACTACCTTACGTTACGGTGGGTAGAAAAAATGAAATTCAGGCACTTTTACACGATGTCGATATCATATCAGAAGGCGGTGCATCTTTTCGCTTCGTTGTTGGTAGATATGGCTCAGGTAAAAGTTTTCTGATGCAAACGATTCGTAATTACGTGATGAACAGTGGCTTTATTGTTGTCGATGCAGATTTATCACCAGAACGACGTCTTCAAGGATCAAAAGGTCAAGGTCTTGCAACCTATCGCGAATTAATTAGTAATCTATCTACAAAAACAAAACCTGAAGGTGGTGCACTTAACTTAATTTTGGATCGTTGGATTAGCAGCGTTCAAACAAAAGCAGCCAGCGACAGTGGCCTAACCCCAGGTGATCCTCGGTTGACTGCGATGGTAGATCAAAATATTTACACAGTCACTTCCTCAGTCAGTGAACTTGTATACGGCTTTGAATTTGCTAAATTACTTTCTTCCTATTATCATGCCTATGTCAACGCCGACGATGAACTGAAAGCAAAAGTCATCCGCTGGTTCCGTGGGGAATATGCTTTAAAACGTGAAGCCAAAAAGGACTTAGATATTAATATTATTATTACAGATGATAATTGGTATGAATATTTAAAACTTTTCGCTGCTTTCTTTAGATTAGCTGGTTATTCTGGCATGCTAATTATGATTGACGAGCTGGTAAATATCTATAAGATTCCAAATAGTATCACGCGTCAATATAATTATGAAAAACTGTTAACGATGTACAATGACACACTGCAAGGTAAAGCTAAATATCTTGGTATCATCATGGGAACTACTCCACAAGCTATAGAAGATAAACGTCGCGGTGTTTATAGTTATGAGGCCCTGCGTTCTCGTCTAGCTGAAGGTAAGTTTTCAAAACCAGGCGCTAGAGATTTGTTGGCCCCGGTCATCAAGTTAGAACCATTAACAGCTGAAGAGATGCTAATTCTATGTGAAAAGTTGGCTATTATGCATGCAGATCTCTATAGTTATGAAAAAAAGATGACAGACGATAACCTCGCCACCTTTATCCGAATTGAATATGAACGCATCGGAGCAGATTTAAATATTACCCCACGCGAGATTATCCGTGATTTCATTGAGGTATTAGACATTTTATATCAAAATCCAAATCTATCCATTGACACAATATTTGATTCTGATGAGTTTTCTTATGCCAAATCAGAGGCTGTTTCTAACAAAGTGGCTGACAATTTTTCTGAATTTACAATTTGAGAGGTATTCACATGGATATATATAACCGATATGCGCCTTTTATTCAAGACTACATTTACCGGTCTGGCTGGCGAACCCTGCGCGCTGTTCAAAATGCGGCCGGAGATGCCATTTTTAACACAGATAAGAATGTTCTTTTAACGGCATCTACTGCTTCTGGGAAAACGGAAGCTGCTTTTTTCCCTATTCTAAGCCTACTTGATGAACAACCATCAAGCTCAGTTGGAGTACTGTATATTGCCCCCTTAAAGGCTTTGATCAATGACCAATTTGGTCGATTAAATGAGCTTTGTGAAGAAGCTGATATTCCAGTCACACGTTGGCATGGGGATGCCCCTCGAAGTCAAAAGCAAAAATTACTACGCAAACCAGCCGGTATTTTACAAATTACACCGGAGTCCTTAGAGGCTTTGATGATAAACAAGTCTATGGAAATCCCTGCCCTTTTTGGTGATTTACGCTTTATTGTCATTGATGAGATACATTCACTTTTACGTTCGGATCGTGGTGGACAAACCTTTTCGCTAATTGAACGCCTCTGTCGACTATCGGGCAGTAATCCAAGACGAATAGGATTATCAGCTACAATCGGAAATCCAAAAGCAGCGGGTAAATTTCTTGCCGCAGGTAGTGGCAGAGAAACTATCATCCCAAAGTTTGACGGTGGAAAAGAAGTATGGCGACTGTCAATCGAACACTTTTTTAATTCAGAACCACAAGCTAACGAGACGATAAATAGCGTGATAACAGCCCCACCTACCTCTGCTTTAGAACCTGCCACAGATAAAGCTCCAAAGGCAGCAAATCCAGGTATAGGCTATATTTTTGAACATACACGTGGCAAAAAATGCCTCATTTTTACTAACTCGCGAGAAGAGTGTGAATTAGTCTGTCAAAATTTACGGCAGTACTGTGAAGTCAACAACGAACCGGATCGTTTTCTTATTCATCACGGAAACCTTTCAACAGCCTATCGAGAAAGTGCTGAAGAAGCCATGAAAGATGCTGATTCTCTCATGAGCGTCTGTGCCACCGCAACACTAGAACTTGGTATCGACATTGGTAGACTAGAACGCGCCTTTCAGCTAGATGCACCATTTACGGTTTCCGGATTTTTACAGCGTATGGGCAGAACCGGCAGAAGAGGTGACCCTTCTGAAATGTGGTTTGTTATGCGCGAAGACCACCCAGAAGCTCGTGCTATGCTACCAGATTTGGTGCCCTGGTACCTTATTCAGGGTATCGCTCTCGTACAATTATATATCGAAGAACGTTTTGTAGAACCACCCAAAACAGACAAATTGCCTTTTTCCCTGCTTTATCACCAAACAATGAGTACATTGGCATCATCTGGCGAAATGACACTTGCTGAACTTGCTTCACGCGTCCTAACGCTTTCTGCTTTTCATCGAATTAATCAAGAGGACTTCGGAACTTTACTGCGTCATCTGATCACAATCGATCATATCAATCGTACCGAAAATGGCGGTGTAATTGTTGGTCTTGCTGGTGAACGTATTGTTAACAACTACAAATTTTATGGGGTCTTTCAAGAAAACATCGAATATACAGTCCGTGCAGGATCAGAAGAGTTAGGTACAATTGTCAAGCCACCACCAGTCAGTGACAAGATTGCCATAGCAGGACGTGTATGGGTTGTCGATGAAGTTGATCACAAACGTCGTGAGGTATACTGTACGCTCGTTAAAGGTAACAAACCAGCCTACTTTGGAGATGTCGCTGGGGATATTCACACCAGAATCCTAGAACGTATGCACGATGTCCTTGCAGAGCAAAAAGACTATTCCTACTTAATGCCACAAGCTAGAGGCCGTCTAGCAGAAGCCAGAGAAACGTTTAAAAAGGCAGAAATGGCTAATCGTCCACTGGTTCATCTTGGTGGCAAAATGTGGGCATTGTTTCCATGGCTTGGCAGTTACGCGTTCCTTGCGCTTGAGCGGTTTCTGAAAATCCGTTGTGGTAAACGTCTTGGGTTGAAAGGCATGAATTCATCACGACCATATTACCTACAATTTACCATGTCTGTCAGTGAAGCAGAATTTTATAAAATCGTAGCAGAAGAAGCAGCTACCGATTTTGATCCTTTGGCATTGGTATATGAAAAAGAAGTGCCTGTTTTTGAAAAATATGATGAATATGTACCAGAAGAATTAATTCGTAAAGGATTTGCAAACGGTATCTTAGATCTCAAAGGAATGCAAAATCGCGTGCTTAGTTGGCAAAAACATCTCTAAACAGAGATTCTAAAGTATCAATGTGATAATAAACTAATTAGTTATCTACTTCAACAACGCTACTAAATCATCCGGCACATGACGTGGTCCTCTGATAGAGGTCGCGCCATGTTTTTTTAATTTCTCTAAGGTAAATGCTTGCTCATCATACGTTGTTATCAAATGTAAATGCATCATATACTTCATCGAAATATGCTTATCATGATGCGGATAAGCATCCTTGGCTTTGACAACTAAACATTTATAAATGATCGCTTAAATTGGCGCCGTAACAGACACACAAACAACATCATTTTCTTTAATATATATGTATAAAAAAGAAGGCTCGCATTACGAGCCTTCTTTTTTTGAAAACTTGAAAGTTTCCGAGACTATTCAAATTAAGTTCATCACATTTTTCCTAGTACTAATCATGTCTAATCGCACTGTTCAAATTCTTATGATTAAAAAAATAGATACTAAAAGCTACTGGAACAATTAAAATCATAACTGGAAAAAGTAATTTTATTGGTAAAATATTTGTAATAATGCCACCTAGAATTGGTCCTAAAGACATTCCTATGTCACTCCCCAAATAGTAAGTTGCAGTAGCCAGCCCCTGTTCTTGCAAAGGCGCTAATAATAGAGCTGTAGACTGGCAAACAGAAACCATTGTTCCAAACCCAATGGCCATCAAAGCCGCAGCTAACGCCATCTCTAAATTGTTATGCATTATGGTTAAGAAAAAAAGATAGCCCACAGTCACAATCATACAGATATAAAACCAAACACCAAAGGGAATACTGTCAAAATAGTTTTTTAATAAAATTCGACTAAAAATCAAAACAATTGAATAAATTACAAAAAATAAGCTAACAGTAATATTTAGATTACTTGCTCGAACATACATTACAATGTCAGCCTGGACCGCAAAATATGGAATAGAAATTAAAGCAAAAATTGATGCAACTGGTAATGCACTTCGTTGAATCAGCTTAAAATGTGTCGCTTCCTTACGAACGAAAGATGGCATGGCTCGATTATCAATAAACTGAATTGTGATTACCACGGCAATCGCACTGACAGCGGCCAAAAGAAAAATCATTTTATACCCTACTTTTTGATATATCTCAAGTGACAAAACTGGGGCAACTGCCATAGAAAGAGCGTTTACCAACCCATAATACCCCATCGCCGCACCAACACGTTGGCGCGGCACCAAGAAAGCCAACCAGGTTGCCAAGCATACAGTGCATAAGACAAAACCAACCCCATTAATGACTCTAAAAAAGAATAACCAAGCAGTATTAAAAGAAAACATATATCCAAAATCACTAATGGCACATAGAATACCACCAATAAATGTTAACCCATATTTTGATATTTTATCGGTAAGATTTCCAGCAATAGGTCTTAAAAATAATGAAGTAATACTCATAATACCAACAATTAAACCTGCTAGAGTACTAGTAATACCTAAATGTGTAACATAGCCACTGATTAACGGATTTACCGACTGAATACTAAATTGATAGAAAAAAGTGGCTATCATTACATAAATAACGTCTTTAGAAATAAATGTTTTTCGGTCCAAGTCCTTGTATCTCCCTTTATTCGTTCTAAGTCCAAGAAAATCCTCAAATGTTTCACAATAATATATAGTTTTCTCCACCAATTATTCAGAAATGCAAAATCTATAATTAATCCGAACAAAATTTAAAAGGTCAAAAAATTATGTCTTGCTATCAAAAACAATCACCGCTAGTTTTAGCTTTCGGTCGTCTGCGGAAGCGAGAAGCCAACACATCTTTAAACTGTTGTCATACTTGTTATCTCCAAAAAACACCAATTTGAGTCAGCTAGCCAACAATGAATTGACCTCCACTTTTTGCTATAAACTATTAAGGACGGTCTATTCCTTTAAATATTTCAAGAATATCCAAACTATGTTCTGTAGCATTATAAGGCATGTTTCCAATTCCTTTAGCACTTATTTTATCTACTTTAACAGCGTCCCAAGTAAGATCGGAATGACCTTCCGCCATATCTAATAACGTGTCTTTAATATAATTGTCCCGATCAATTTGTTCTTGACTGGCATTAGGGCTAATCTGTCCAACAATGCCGTACATCTCTGTTCCATGGACAGCGACTTCCGCTCCTTTGACAGGTGCAACAACTAACACATGTGATGTTCCACCTGCATTAGCATGAGCCACTGCTCCACGAATTTGAGGTAATGTAAAGGATAAATGCGTTAATAATAATCCCCTTACCTCTACAGGCTTCAAAGTATCATCAGCAAAGGAATTGATTACTTGCTGGGCTCTAGATAAAGGAATACGCATACTGTGGGCAAATTGCTCTGTAAGCCTGTCAAGGGTCACTGGATCAAAATCTTTTGTCCGATTTAAGACCCAATAAAAAGTTTCTTCTGTGGTACTACTAAATAGAATATCTACATCTTTGTGTTTCCCAGATTCAAGAACATGCATCGGGTGATCAGCTATAACCCCATTTATTAGTTGACTATCGTCAGTAACAGCTATCACATCATTGTCAATGCCATGTGGAGTACCCGGATCAGGTGATTGAGTTGCATTCATTGCTTCAGCTAATTCATAAGCATCGACCTGTAATAAGTGCTCTGGATTATTAACACAGTCAAAATGTTTTAACACTTTTAGAGCACGCTCTTGCGCCACCCATTGAGGCACTAATCGAGAAGGCATACCAGAAAAAGCTGCTAAATGATGATAAAGATTGTCAGCACTAGGCGCTGATAATAGTTCTAATGATGAAAAAGCACCTGCACTATGTCCCGTAACTGTGACATTATTAGCATCACCGCCAAAATAAGCAATATTTTTTTGAATCCATTTAAGAGCCGTTATTATATCTTTAAGACCAAGGTTAGTTGCATCTTTTAATTTACCACCATACTGTGCTAGTGATAACCAACCAAACGGTCCAAGGCGATAATTAATAGAAACGCCTATCACACGACCAGTACTAGCTAGTCCTGATACGTCAGAAACTGCTTGTGTATTTGATCCTAACACCCAGCCACCACCAAAAATATAAACAACAACTGGTAATGGTTCCTCCCCCATGTCTTCAGGGGCCCAAATATTAAGGTTTAGACAATCTTCGCTAAGTCCGCTAACGGCTCCCAGCCAACTTGTATCGCCAGCCTGCAAAGGTGCTGGTCCATACTTAACATACTGCTTTGTTTCATCAAAAGGAACCAACTCTGGTTCAGCAAATCTTTCAGCTTTGGCATAGGGAACGCCTAACCAACTGTGTACTTTATGTGTCGTCATTTCTATCTACTCCAATTTAAATTATTTATGTTATCTGACTGATTATTCCGATTTGTATTAATAATTATTCTTGTAAAACTTTTTCGCAACATCAAGGTCAATGCGAAGCAAACTCTATTTTGTCGGCATTCTTTTGTAAATCACTAATTGTGTATATTTTGTGCCTTCAAAATAGTTAAGAGAACTGTTTCAGTATATCGTGAATAAAGGTTAACTTCACCTTTTTAAACAATACTTTTAGCTTTACCAAAATCCATATCCATTGGTCGAATAAATGACCAAGTTGAGTGGATTACTTTCCAGCCATCTTCTTCTTTTTGATAAACTTCAATACAATTGTATTGCATATCAATCAACGTCGTTTTTGCATATAGTTGATATGTTAAAACAGCCATATCATCGACTGCTTGCACTCGTGGATATTCAAAATCGTAACTGTCAGCAAATAGTTTTCCTTCAACATTAGCTAAAACTGATTCTTTTATGTCTTCATAACTATCAACACGTCTTTTAACAGCACCGTCAAAATACGAAAACTGTTTTTGTGACCAAATATTTAGGTAACCCGAAGTGTCCCCTTTGAACCACTTATCCAACGCACCCTTTTCTAGTGCAATAATCTCTTCATTTAATTTGTTATTTGTATTAATCATTTTTTCTCCTTATTTATAAATTGGTCAGATTTCATGCCATAGCGATGTGCCTCTTGAATATCTCCCAGTTTGAATACCTTTTCAAGGTCTCTACTGAACCCCCCATCATGATAAAAACCTGCTGATCTTTTTTTAATTGACTTTTTTTGAAGTGGCATAAGCTTCATCAACAGCCTCAATAATTAGTACTTGCGGTATATTATCAACATAGACTATCTCGTTACGTCACAGTCAACCAAAAAGCATTAATTGAATCCGCTTAAGTATATTGACTATCCTTAAGCGTAACAGGTTACAATTTTTAAGAATAATTCCCGCGTTAACATTATTCTTCATTTTGATACCATTTATTGGTGTTGGCAACATTTACACGACCGAATTATGTTTGAATTCTCTTTGAAAATAAAAAAAGAAAGACCAATTCGAAAATGAATTGGTCTTTCCAAAATTTACCCACCAACACTCGTTGACATAGGGGTCTTAAGACTTCTTCTACTCATTCTATAATCTTAGAATTTTACTTTTTAGCCTTTTTTGATTTTTTTCTACCTATCATAAAGATAACTGATGTTGCGAGTAATGCAGCACCTAATAACGTTACCAAAAGACTTGTTGCCTCATTTGTTTGAGGAAGATTTCCTGTATCACTCTTTGTATTATTTGCTTTGCTTACTGTATTTGAGTGAGTGTTTCCTTCAGGAACATCCGTCAACGTTTCTGTTGTTGTATTTCCTTTTGAATTATCTGTTGGTGGTGTTACCGGCGGTGTCACTACTGTTTTATCTTCATCTTTAACATAAACATACGTGACTGTTTGTGCCGTATCCGTGAAGATACCTTTAGCATTACTTGGCGCCTCTTTCAACATCCAACCTGAAAGTTGTTTCTCTTTAGATGTATATGCGTCACCAATCTTACCAGAGAATGTTACTGAAGCTGATAATTCATTACCATCTTTATCAACATATTTTACAGTGACATCTTTAGCAGCTGATCTCGTATAAACATACGTAACTGTTTGAGTCTTATCTGTAAATGTTCCTTCTGCATTTTTAGGAGTCGTTTTAACATTCCAACCTGCAATACGTTTAGCAGTTGTCTTGTATGAATCTCCTAATTTACCAGAAAGATTATCTGGTGTTGCTAGCTCGTTGCCTTTTTCATCTACATACTTAACTGTTACAGCTTCAGCATCTGTTTTTTCATACACATACGTAACTGTTTGGGCTTTATCCGTAAATGTTCCGTTGGCGTTACTTGGCGTTTCTTTTAACGTCCAACCTACTAATTCCTTAGCGGTTGTCTTGTAGTCAGCGTCAATTTTACCAGATAAAACATCTGATGTTGCTAACTCGTTACCTTTTCCATCTACATATTTGACCGTCACATCAGCTGCATCTGCTTTTTCATACACATACGTAACCGTTTGTGCAGCATCTGTGAATATTCCTTGTGCATTCTTTGGTACTTCTTTTAACGTCCAACCTGATAATACTTTGGCATCAGTTGTATAAGCATCCCCAACTTTTCCTGAAAGCGTATCAGCTTTAGTTAAATCATTCCCACTTCCATCAACATATCTAACTGTAACAGGGACAGCATCTGCTTTTTCATACACATACTTAACTGTCTGAGCTTTATCCGTAAATACTCCCGTTGCGTTTTCAGGTATTTCTTTTAATGTCCATCCTGAAATATTTTTAGCGGTTGTACTATATGGATTTGATACTTTTCCTGAAAGCACATCTGATTTAGCTAATTCATTTCCGTCTACATCAACGTATTTAACCGTGATATCAGCTGCATCCGCTTTTTCATACACATATGTGACTGTTTGTGCGGTCTCTGTAAATGTCCCACTTGCATTCGTTGGTGTTTCTTTCAACGTCCATCCTGAAATATTTTTAGCAGTTGTACTGTATGGATTTGATACTTTTCCTGAAAGTACATCTGATGTTGCTAATTCTTTTCCATCTGCATCGACATACTTAACTGTAACGTCAGCCGCATCCGCTCTTTCGTAGACATATGTGACTGTTTGTTTATCAGCAGTAAACTTACCACTTGCGTTACTTGGTGTTTCTTTCAATGTCCATCCTGAAATAACAGCAGCATCTGATGTATAAACATCACCAAAATCACCAGTAAGTTCTTTTGAATCAGCTACCGATTTACCATTTTCATCGACATATTTAACAGTCACTGGTGCAGAAGTTTTCTTATAAACATAGTTAACTGTTACTGCATCAGCCCCAAACTTACCAGAAACGTTACCTTCTACTTTTACAAAGTCGTAACCTGAAATCTCTTTTTGAGTTGTCGTATATGGATCATCGAAGTACCCACTTTGGACAACATCATCAGCAAGTTTATTACCATCTACATCTACATAATTTGCAGTAACATCAGCGCTAGCACGAATTAATTGTGTGCCTATTGCACCAGTTTCAACAACTTGCAACTTGTTAATTGCGATACCAAAACTGTTGTAAGCACCACGTGTTTCTTGAACAGCGCGTGACACTTTCGTTGTTTCAGCTGGTTTATTACTAATTAATGTTGAATCTGAAATTTCAGATTCTTTAGGCGCAACTAGATCAAATGATAATGTAACTCCCTTACCTTGGGCCCATTCAACTCCGTCATTAAGCGTAATTTTGTATGAATGAATGGTTGACCAATCAGCTACTTTATCAGCTGTTACCCAAGTTGCATCTTCAGCCCCAGTTGGGTCAACAATTTTAGCCGTTCCTGCTGGATAATTTGTATTCTTATCTAATATACCGGCACGTTTAGGATTTTTAGATGTACTATATAAAACAGTCATCTTATTTTCCCATGCACTTGGTAAAGTAATGGCCCCATCTAATTTCATTTCATAAGCCGAATTACGTGCTGCACCATCGGTAATATTTGAATCTCCGACAGATGGTAAAACATCTAAGAACTGCATTGATGTAATTTTATCATCTGTATTATTTGTTAATGTTGCTTGATAAGTGGCTTTTTTGCCGACTGTAACATTACCTAAATCGCCAAACTTATCATCTTTATCACCTTTAATACTTGCATCAACATCAATATTTGATTCTTGATTTAACACATATGAATTACCTGTTTTAATAATTGGTGTGTCTGTTTTACCATCTTTATCAATATCATCTGTATCAACAGATTTTACTGTATCCGTTAAAAGTGGTTCATCACCTGTCGGTTTCACAGCTGTATAATCAGTATCACCAATTGTTCCTGTCATGTTAAATGTCATATTAGGTGTCGCATCTTTTGAAATATTAATTTTAAATTGACCATTAAGGAATTTACCGGCTACTAATTTGTCGCCATTCATTGTTACTTTAACGAGTTGTCTTCCAGTACCTTTGTAATCCTTATCATATAATTCAGCGCTATAGTTCGTTGAAGCAACGCTTTCTTTGAACGTTACACCTGTTGGTAATAGCACATAACTCAGATAAGGTCCTGATAAAGGTGAAATTGATGCCTTATTATTTTCTATTGAAGTTAAGACAGTATTTTCACCTTCATTAACTGTACTTCCGACTGTATTTAGTAAACTAACTGAAGCTTTAACAACTTTTGTTTCACCGGTTGTTTTTGCTGCGACTTCAACGTGACGAGGCGCAATTCGATCTGTATAAACCTGACCATTTTCACCCTTAAATGCCTCTGCCCATGGGTTAGATGTGTAATCAACATATCGAGCTGCTTCAAAACCTGTTTCATCAGGTGCCTGAACGCCATAGAAAGTCATATCCATTTTATTAGTTATTTGACCAGTGAATCCTTTATCAATCGTTGCGTTAACTTTCATCCCGCTATTATACAATCCAGCTGGAGCCATTTTAACGGTTTTTTTACTTTCTGGATCATAGGTTGCAGATGCAGCTATGTCTCTATTTGCTGGAACTTTTGTTATCTTCTCATCATGGAACCACAGCCAAATATTAGCCACTTTTTTCCCATCCGGAATACCTAACTGAGCACGTGTGTAATTGGCGTTAGTCTTCATATCCATATTGAGTAATGTCCAGTTATCATCAACTTTTCCATCTGTTTCGTATTTTACCAACATAGCAAATGGTACTTTAGCTTTTGTTGGTGAAAAAGTTGGTAAATTATTGTTTGGCATGTAATAAAAATTACCCGTTGTAAAACTATCAAGATTTAAATGCGTATCCACATCATAATAAATATTATAATAAGAAAATCCAATATAAGGTGATGTCGCATTTTGTGAGGATAATGTTAATCCATAACTTAGATAAGCATCATCGTTAACTGTCACATCCGGGTCAATTAATGTAGCTGATGCCACGCCACCGTTTCCATCTTTTGGTCCTAAATGATTAGTTGGAAATGCTGATCCACCAGGAATTGGAATTGGAACTTCCTTAGGATCATTGGGCATAACCATAACCGTTGATTTAATTGGTGCTGTACTATTTACACTACCATCAAGGAAAGTTGCTGTTGAACTCACTGTATTCGTTATCTGTGAATAATAGGCAGCCTTGTCAGTTACTTTTGCTTGGATAGTCACATTTTTTTCAAAGAAATCAGTCACAGCTGCTTTTTGTTCAGCGTAACTTGGTGCTGTATATTCCCAGGTTAATGTTCTACCATCTGTACTGACACTCGGTTCTTGTGCGCCATCTTTTACACCATAGTAGTCTATTCCAGCGCCTAATTTATAGGTCACGTTAACTTTAGAACCTTCTTTAACATACAGTGCGCCTAATTCCTTTTTCGGCGCACTAACCCCTACACCATAGTTTACAATATCGCCACGATTAGGATTATTATATGTTTGTCCTTCAATACTAGTAACTTTATTTGTCATAGCATAATTATTATTTGCTGTTATATTAATTGAAGTTTTAGAATCATAGCTTTTATTTTCGCCATTCTGATCCGTTCCAGTAAATGTTGCTGCTGTGTCTAATTTTGTATTAGGCATAATTGCGCCATTTGCTGTTCCTATTTTTATAATTACTTTATTTGCTGTTCTTGCATTAAGCGTATCAAAATGATAATTCAATACACCTTTATCTTTATCATAAATTGGTGTGACGCCCGCAATTTTAAGTTCTGATAAATCTTGCGTAAATGTCATATTTTCATTTAAATTACTTGGTAACGTAACCTTTATATCGGCATTGGTAAATGAGGTGTTCTTACCTGAAATTTTAAAATATAAATTAAAATTAGCCAATTGGCCAGCTTCAATCGTATCTTTCTGTGCTTCAACTGTAAGATCCGTATTTGTATCTCCAGTACGAGTCATACCTGTCTCTGCTTTTGTCGCTTTTTTAGCAGTTGACGCCGTAGCTGCTTTTGAAGATGACGTTTCTGTCGTTGGATTAAGGTCCTGCGCAAACACAGAAGATAATGGTAATTGCGTGAACAACGTTATCATTGTTGTTGCGATAGTTAGCCCCTTTTTCATTTGTCATGCCCCCTTGTAAGTAATAACCTATTAAATAATATGCCGCCCCCGGCACAAATTAATTGTAACATCACAACAATCTTATGTAAACGTTTACGGCTTGCACTATTTAATCGTCTTTCCAAAAAAATAAAAGGGCATCGAAATCCTATTAAAAATGGATTTTAATGCCCTTTTATACTACCGTAATTCTAACTTACCACATTTATTAAATCAGACGTGGTCATTTAGAAATAAAACGTTCGGAACCAACTATGTTCACCCTCATATTTAAATACTGACAAATCAAAACCTGATAATGCGTAACTAGTAAACATGACTATAGCGCCAAACCAGATCAGAAATAAACTAATTTTCAACCAATTACGTCTTATATATTCAATCATTTTAAGCGACCTCCTTCAATTGTCTTCTGAATAAACGAATTAACCAGCGTGTCAGACTAATCGAATATTTAATTAAATATTTCGTTGAATACCAGGTCATTGCGATGAATAAAATACCAACACCTACAATTACAAAACTTACCCCAAATTGCATCAATCCAACGTTAAAACCTTGATTAAACATATCAAATGGCGATAGTCCTAAACTAATCACGCCACTGATAATAAATGAGGTAGCGATTACGCCTGCAATCATTGGTACTAACCATATTAAAAAATAAACTGTGGCAATTAGAATAGCAGCCGTCAGCAATAGCGGTCCCCATACAGGTGCTCCTAGGATAAGTAAAATGACAATCAAAACGATTATTGGTGTCGATAACTTTTTTTGTATTTTTGGTCGGTCATTTTGAATCAAACGTATCGCAATTTGACTTGGATTTTCTAAACTTAGAATAATATCTGTCACAGATTCGCCCGCTTCTAAACGGTCATCAATCATCTCGTCATAATAATCAAGTGTATTATCAATGTCTGCCGCTTGATAATGTTTAAGTTCTTCTTCTAGCTCTACAATAAATTTTCTCTTACTCATCGTTACACTCCCTTTATGTAATCGTAAACGTTTATTACCTGTTGCCAATCATCTAAAAATTCTTGAATATCTACTAATCCCGCCTCAGTTATGTGATAATATTTTCGCAATCGACCATTGTGTTCAACACTGTAACTCTCAATAGCGCCTTGTTTTTCTAGTCGTTTCAAAATGGGATAAAGAGTTGAATCTGAAAGTTCAATCACGCTTGAGGTGTCTTTAATAATTTGGTAACCATAAGAATCTGATGTCCTCAGCGTCGCTAACACGCAAAATTCTAATAACCCTTTTTTCATCTGTATATTCATCAACTCACTCCTTTCAAAATCAATACTATACGTTACATAGTATAATGTCAAACGATATATTATTTTATCCAAAAAAATCGACAATGTCAGTAAGACAACATTGTCGATTAAGTGGATTATTAATAATAGCTTTACTCTGTAGAACTGCCAAAAAGTTCATTGTAAGGCTATTTATTTTTTGCTTTAAAGTATTGTACAATTGGTCTCAATAAGAATATGCCTAACAGATAAATCCTAACATCATAAAAAATCGAACTGACTAAACTATCTTTAATAAAGAATGACAAGATTATTAAACATAAAGATAGGCTACCAAGAACAGAAAGGGTTTCATTCATATAATCTTTATATTTTTTCATTTTCATATCCTAACTAAAGCTATTATTTTTTTCAAATTGATAATAACACCTCGTTTTATCTTTGTCTATTTTAAACGATCTTATCAATTTAACCAGTAAGAAGACAGATAAGATTACATCAAATTAATTTTGTAGTATATTAAAATAAATATTAATTCATATCATTATGAAGGGTGGTCCTATCAATGAAAAAAATATTTAAAACTGATAACAATCAAGTGAAGTGGCTAATGAGAATCGGTATCGCACTCTGTATATTGGGCCCATGGATTGCCTTTTTAAATGGAATTGTCGGCTTATCTTTAGCTGGTTTAGGACTTTCTGCTGTTACAGATTCTATTCTCAACTTACCCTTCTTTCAGAAAAATTTTTTTTACTGCTTATTATCAATCCTTTTAATGCTATTGGTTGCTATCATCATTCTCATTTATATCCTTCTAATCATACTGCTACTAAATATACAATTTTAATCATAAACACTGTAAAAATGATTCTTCAATTAAAAAACTAGCTGATAAACCCAAATTAGGTTTATCAGCTAGTTTTCAGTTTTTAATGTCATAACTTTGATTCTGTTTCGTTCGTTTAATCATATAGTGTACATACATTGCAGAGTTCGCAATGGTCACTAATACCGTTATACTCACAATTTCTGGAAAATTGTTAAATATTAAGCTTAATATTACACCCACTATAGTTGTCGTTGTAAAGAATCCAATGACCACATTACCCAATCGTAAGTATTTTTTATTATACGGACTGGTTAAGAATAACCCTAAATAAAATAACGATATACCTAAATATAGACATAGTACTGAAAAGTTTTTAGGTATTTCGATTTCACTAATAAAACCTAACGAAATAGTGACTAAACTTAAGCCAAACAAGACAAAGTAATGAATATAAATTAATCGAATACCTGTTTCACCCGAACGATTTTCATCAATATAATGATCCATTTGAGTAATATAGGTCATAAAAAGTGCACCGATAATCATGAATATTAAAATTGAATAAAAATTAAATGTTTTAACGGTGAAATACGAGGCAATACCGAGAATACTTTCTCCAAATGTAATAATTGTTAATAGTGTTAGACGCTCTAATATATGTGGAAAATTAAGTGGGTGGAGTTTCAAAACTGAACCACCAAGAGCTGGTAATATCCAACTCACTGCAATACCCAGCAAGAATACCGCAATGCCTATGTTTAGTGGCAAAAAGGAGCCAATAAATACGAGTAATGTTCTTGTTGCAACAATCAACATCATTAGTTTAGCAATTTTTTTATCATCCTTTTTAGCAGCTGTCAGGTATACCGTGCCATATTGAACAACTAATACTGTGGATAATAGCCCTGTTGCAATTGCAAATGGTTGGAACCAATTATGGATATCCCCCTCAAAAGCATTGGACATATAAAGTAAAATTGCCATATCAATCATAAAAAGAATAATATCAGTCATCGAGTTTTTTCTATATCGATTAATAAAAACACTCTTAATCATCCATGTGTTAATAAAAACGACCATTACCACTGAAAAGATAATAAATGCACTAATCATACTTGATGTGCTTACTTGAAAATGATGAAGTAAATCCGTAGCTTGTGAAATTGCGTATGCAAAGACTAAATCATAAAATAATTCAGGTAATTCAACTTTCTTTTTTCTGACTTGTTCTACCATTTTAATTCCCTCGTTTTTTTAAAATTAATGAGTTAGATTACTCTACAAATCGTTTAAATACTACTAAAGACATTTTATTATAGCACCTTTTTCCAATTTATCTGAACTATATGAATAGCTAAATAAAAGAACCATCTGGATAAGCACTTTTAGAGAAGCAACTATCTAGATGGCCCTTTATTAATTTTGTAGATACAATTAATAAACGATTATATTTTAAAAGAATCTCTTAATTAATAAGAATCTTTGCCGTTCCTATAAATATCATTACCATCATAGATCTTATCGTTCACTTTAAAATGATTATCCACTTTAATGACAATGTCATTCCCAATCCAATAATTTTTTGGCGTCAATTTTAAAAATCCAAGTTTATTCTTTGCTCCCGATTTGAAACTTTCCATCTCACTTTTATTTATCTCACTCCGTACATACTTAGTCACGCCATCTTGAAATTTAATCACTAAAAATAAATTTGGTAACATGCCGACTTCGTTTATGCTAGGTATCCCATTGTTAGCCATTAGTATGCCTCCTCTTTACTAATCGTTTTTCTCGTATCCACTTTCGTTGTAAGACGCTTAAGTAATACATTCAACCTATATAAAAAAACAAAGTACTGATTACTCAGTACTTTGTCTACGTCTGAAGTATTCTCATCTCAAAAATACTTTCTATTTATTCTATCCATTTATTTGGTGCCATGCTTTTATTTGGGCTAAACGCTCTTTAAAACGTCGTTCCTTACCTTCGCTGGTTGGTTTATAATATCGATGTCCTGCTACGGAAGGTGGCATGGTACTCATAGTCGTTAACTTATCTTTGGCATAATGAGCTAATTCGTACCCTTTACCGTACCCTAGATCTTTCATTAATTTGGTAGGCGCATTACGTATTTGTAATGGTACGGGATCATTGGCCGTGGTTTTAACATCTTTAGCTGCAGCTAATCTTGCCTTATAAACGGCATTTGATTTAGGTGCCAGAGACAAGTAGGTTACTGCTTCCACTAAGTGAACATCACATTCAGGCATACCAATGAATTGGCATGCCTGAAAAACATTAATTGTCACATTGAGTGCATTCGTATCTGCTAACCCGATATCTTCACTTGCAAATCGAACAAGTCGCCGTGCTATATATATCGGGTCTTCTCCGCCTTCTAGCATTCGGGACAGCCAATAAATAGCAGCATCGACATCACTATTACGCATCGATTTGTGCAAAGCTGAAATTATATTATAGTGTTCTTCCCCATTTTTATCATAACGGACAAATCTTTTATTAATCAATTGGCTTAAATTATCCATCGTCACCGTAACGATATTATCAGCTTTTTCACCATTCAGAACTGCCATTTCCAAGGTATTTAATGCCATTCTGGCATCACCATCTGCAAAATTAGCAATCGCTTGAATTTCATCAGAACTAATGTGGATTGTTTGTTCTTCAAATCCGTCCGGGTTGCTGAGCGCGTTTTCGATTAATACAACAATATCTGCCTGTTTAAGCGCATGCAGTACAAATACTTTACACCGGGATAATAACGCTGAATTCACTTCAAAAGACGGATTTTCAGTTGTAGCACCGATTAAAGTAATACTACCTCTTTCAACATAAGGCAAAAATGCATCTTGTTGTGCTTTATTAAAGCGATGTATTTCATCGACGAAAACAATGGTTTTTTGACCAATTTCACAATCTAACTCCGCTTGTTTCATAATTTTTTTTATCTTACTAATACTACTATCAACTGCACTAAAGCTTAAAAAATTAGATTCAGTTTTACTTGCTATAATTTCGGCTAAAGTTGTTTTACCAACACCAGGTGGACCCCAAAAAATCATTGAAGGAACTTGATCACTTTCAATAATTTCTCGTAATATTTTGTTAGGGCCAAGTAGATTCTGTTGACCAACAAATTCTTCTAATTTTCGTGGTCGAACTCGACTGGCTAATGGTGAATTTTGAGGTTGATTAGAGAAAAGAGATTCCTGTTTCATTGATCAAACCACCTTTCTTTTAAGTCTGAATTTTTTCATGTTATACTTAATCATACACTGTACCGTTACGTTACAGACAATAAAGGAGCCTTATATGTTAAAAATAAGTGAGATGGCCAAATTAGCTAACACAACTCGCCGTACATTAATCTTTTATGACCAAGAAAATATTTTTAAACCTGCCCAAAAAAACGAATCTGGTTATCGTTATTATGATTATGACCAATTATACGATTTGCTATTTATACTTGGTTTACGTAGTTTAGATATTTCAGTAGCTGATATCAAGGAAATTAAAATCCATTCAAAAGGCGTACCAACACCTCAATTACTGAATGCTCAAGGTAAAATTGATAAAAAGATTGACGAATTAGTTAAAATTAAAAATGTTATCAACAAAAAAATTGAAGAACAATCTGTTACTAAGGACACTACCCTATATCAGCCCAAGATAGAAAACCGAATGAAAACAATTTTTTGGTGTTCTCGTCAATCCGTAGGTTGTACTGAGGAAGAAGTCGCTCAATTATTTTCAGAATTCTATAAACAATTAGACGCATTAGCTGTTATGGATACAACACAATCTGGATTTTTTACAACATTGGCTGTTGATAATCCAATCGGTTACGCTGAAGCGTCTTTTAGAGTTATCAAAGAAAAACTTACAGATGATCATGACGTTTTTATCCCAATCATGGAAAAACATGCAGGTAATTACGCATGTATTTTAGTGGAAAACAATGAAGCTGGTATCCATCAAGGATTAACTAAACTAAAATCATTCTGTCAAAAAAATAAGTTAAAAACCGCAGACTATTTATGGCAGCTTAATTCTGGCGACACCCTTATTAAAACTGGTTCCTCAAAATACGGCTGGCTTGAGTTTGCCATTTTGAATGAAAAGATTGAATAGACAAGAAAAAAAATTAGGCAACCTTCCTCCGGTTTAATACCGAAGACAAGTTACCTAAAGATGTGAAGTGAACCCAAATATTGGAAACTTAGAAACTACTTTTTTAGATTAGTTAAATAATTCAATCTGACACTCTAGTCGTTAGTAACAATAACCTGTCCGATTGGACGGTCTTTTTCCATCAAATAGCGATGAGCGTCTTGAATATCATCTAGTTTAAAAACTTTAGAAATCGGAAAGTGAAACTGTTTTTCATTAATAATATTAAACAACTCATTAACCATAGAACTATCAACATTAGATGAATCAAAAACTGTCGCGTACTTATTCGCCAAGTTGATGAACGGGTCAAAGTCTTTCCATAACCATTCCCCACTCAATTGACCAACTAACGTGTAAAACCCTCCTGTTTTAAGATGTGCTAAGGAATCCTCTACAGTTGTAGTACCTACCACGTCAATTATCACATCAAATTTGTTACTTGTTTCAATATGATTATCTTGATCTAATATGACTTCATTAGCTCCTAAAGTATATAGCAACTCTTTACGGTTGTTTTGCCTTGTTGTACTAGATACAGAAAGTCCAAATCCCTTTCCTAACAATAACGCAGCCATTCCAACTCCAGTAGTTCCACCACGAATTAATAAAGATTGACCTTCCTTAAATCGTGTTGCTTTTAAAGCCCCAAAAGCAGTATAGAAAGTTTCAGGATAACTGGCTAACTCTATCCAAGTTCCATTGAATGTTACAGGATAAATGATATTATCAGGAACTAAAGCATATTCTTGATAACTACCATCAAATTCACGCCCAAGGCCACCCATAAAAATTACGACCTTTTGTCCTTTTTCTAAGTTACTTTCCTGTGAAGGCTCATAGACCTCACCAACAGCTTCAACACCTATTACTCTCGGAAATTTAACTGAAGGTGATCCACCTTCTCTAGTTAGCACCTCATAACGGTGTACTGGAAAAGCATGAATCTTTATAACTGTTTTATTTTGAGTTGGATTTGGAATTGAGCGTTCGACAATTTCCAGTACTTCTGGGCCACCTGATTTTTTTACAACAACTGATTTCATAATAATTAACCCCCATTAAGTATTTTTTATACATTTACAATATACATAAATATATACTATCTTGTTACGTCACAGTCAAGTTAGAGTGCTCAGCAAATAGAATTATATCGATTAAATGCATTTTATTTAAATTGTTTAAAATAAAAACACCGCATAATACTTAGATTTTCGCCTAAATATTATGTAGTATTTTATTGTCTAAATAAAAGGTCTTCCACCTGCGAGCATTAATCCTAAAACACCCACACATAGGCAACAGATGCCTACCGCGTAGATGATACTTTTATTTAATTGCTTTTTATTTTTTCGTGCAAAGGTCATTTCAGTTAGTCCAATAAATATTAAGGCAACAACTAATTTAATGGCCGTTAAAATTGGATTTCCTTGCCATGCGTACCCTAGCAACATAATACCACTAGCAATTGAAATCAAATATCCCAGTCTCGTAATCATTTGATAAATTTTTGTATTAGTATTTGTAAAAATTGTGAGCGCCACTAGAACCGCTATCACAACCCAAGTAATCAAATGTATCCATAACCAAATCATAGTTAATCTCCTTTTATATCAATCTTACTGTTAGCTTATCATTATCCATCATTAAATCAAGGATTCAAAATTATTTAAACGATTGTGATTACTTTCATGCAAAAAAAATAATCCTTATACTAAAGGATTATCATTTTTAAGCTTATTCCCATTCAATTATAACGGTCGATTACAATCGTTGTTACAACGGCATTTATGCCAGTTTATTATTCATTGGCGGAGCTGCGGCGGAGCAACAGTCTGATTACCATTAAACTTCACCTTAGATTCCTTTGGTGCTGCATAGGTTATATGACCTGACATCATCTGTGCTAGTTCCTTATCTGCACCAACATACATGTGCGCATAGTGCCTTAACGTAATTTCCGGGGATGAGTGCCCCAGCCGTTTAGACAGAACAAGCACTGATACATTGAACTCATTAATCAAGTAACTAGCATGACTATGCCGAAGTCCTTTCCCTTGTATCGGGTGAACATTGGCCAACTTGGCGTACCGATGGATTATCCGCATGAGCGTTGATTTCAGCATCGGGCTTCCGTCATAGCTAAAGACAAAATCATCCTGCTTACCAAAACCATTCTGAGTTTGACGTTTTTTCCAAACACGGAGCACCTTCAAAGTATCCCGATCTATGGAGATAGTTCTCAAACCGCTATCAGTTTTAGTGTAGTCATGCCGTTCCCAATTTTGTTTGGTCTTGATTACCAGCATGTGAGTAACGCGTAATTGTGCATGCGTGAAGTCCACGTCCGCCCATTGTAGCGCCATCCCCTCATTAACACGAACACCCGTCATAAAGTAAACATACAGCATGACAAAGTTCAGGTGTTCGTAGTAGTCGCTAGTACAAATCTGGTTTAGTACAGCTTGAAACTCACTCTTAGTCCAATACGGCACCGTAGCACGTCCCTTAGGTATCGCCTTAACACGCTTTGACACATTACTAGGTAAGTAATTCATCTCAACCGCAAAATCCAGCGATTTACGAAACATACCAAAGACCAAACTTGCATAGCTCTGTGAGTAACCAGCATCTGTAAGCAGCCAGTTCCTAAAGCCCTGAACCTGCCTAACATCTAGCTTTCGTAATTCTATATCTCCAAATTTTTGTACGAAGACGTTTAATGAAGTCTTACGCGTTTCAAACGTTTCTTTTTGTACGCTAGCTTGGTATGCAGGAATATACGATTTTCGCATGTACACGCCATAGGTTAACGCATAGACGGTATGGCCGCTCTCGCGATCAAATTCTGCTTTCAGTCGTACAACTTCCCTGTGCGCAGCAGTCGCTGACTTGAACAACTGGCCATCCGCGTCTTTTTGACTCTTTTTCCGGATTCTTTTTCCGGTACTTTCATCCACCCCCAACTGTATATCATAGTAGTAGCGGCCATTTTGGCCACTGTATACACCAGCGAACTTAGTCTTTGGCATCGTCTGCATCCTTTCGAATGGATGCTCCAATAATTGCCTCAACCGCTGCAACCGGTACCCGACCTAGGCGCCGATTGGTATAAAACTCATATCCTTGTTGTACCATGCTCCGCTTTGCTTGTCTAATTAATTCAGCAGCAGTATTCTCACGATAACCAAGCGATATCAGGTCTTTCTTCGTAACCGTGTTGTTTTCCATTCAAGGGCCTCCTCCATTCCCAAAATCGACCGTATTTTTTAGTTTCCAGACGGTCTTTATATCGTTGTCCTGCGCTAACTTGCCATCGCTCGTAATATCAATCTGGTAAATTGCTACATCTGTTTCCAGCGCACTATCTGGGCTGTCCAAGTGCCCAACAACAAAATTCGGTCTAAAAATTGCGAAATAACTTTCATCTAGATCCCAGTAATCCACAGTCGGCTGCTTTAGTCCATGGCTCACAAAGTACCGTGGTTGATGATATGCGTGCGGTATTTGTAGAAGTTCTTTAGTTATATATTTGGTAATATAGTTAGCTGCCTTACGCTTGTCGGCAATATGGCTTACCGTACTAAAACCCTTTTCCCAGCTATCTGCATTGTATATCTGCAATCCCTTTTTCTTAATTAGCCGCTGACTCTTGGGGTAACGTGCAGGCGTTAAAGGTGGGGCAAGTCCGCCAGTAACGCCATGAAAATGAATTCTACCCGATGAAGGATGAAGTTCAGGAATAAATAGGTAGTCAAACCTACCGAACTTTTCGCGCTGATACTTCAACCAAGCACGCAGCCGCCTTCGTGCATACTCATAGTTCTTTGCATTCACCTTCGAGTCATCAAACGTAAGCGTCCAAAACAAATTGAACGAATTTGCCTCTAGATAGTATTTCACCTTTCTCTTAATCCTAAATGCCTGCTGCACGAGTTGGGTTTCATCACTATATGACACATTTATAGGCATATTCGACTCTGGATTTTTCAATAATTTTGGAGATTTGTGAACCCTTGGCACGCCATATTTCACAATTTCGATATGATCTTCAAATGTAATAACTTTGGCGTTGTACTCATACTCACCGCTATTCTTGCTCATTTTTTCAGCTTATCTTGCCTGTATGTCAAGTAACAGGCAAGTCCTCGCTGGCAGTCGCAGCTTGTGGCGTTCCGCCACCGCCACGCCTACCAGCAAGCATTGTAAGTGTTGCTTTAAACGGCAGTTTATCTTCATCATATTTTGGCGGTAAAAATGCTTTTGGCCCATCCCAATTCAAACCATCCAGCCAAATGACACCACCAAATTCTTTTGCATCAATTAACGGTAAATCATGGTGACTCTCTCCAAACACCTCCTGAGCTTGCTGAGGCGACGTTCTACCTAAGCTGATCCGCATCCCTAGCGAACTCCTGGCCTCTGTTGGGAGCGCAGACGCAGGCATCATTTGCCCCGCTACAATAACCGAGATAGAACTCTGCCGTCCCTTTGTAATCAAGGACAACAGTTTGGCGTTGAATTGGGGATATAGTTTGTCGGCTGTTTTCCTCTGCTGATCCTCAGCCTTCATGTTTGCAACCAGCGACAGTAGCTCATCGACAACAAGGAGAATCGTACCCTGATGAAATTTTTCGCAATGCGTAATATCCCGCTCATCATCGGGATCTGCATTTAGCTCCTTGTATCGCTGATCCATGATTTTGCACAATTCGTCAACGAGCTGAATTGCCTCTTCCGTATTCATGGCAACCTTACCAATACGCTTCATCGACTGACCCAAGAACGCTGCCTTACCATCGATCGTATACACGACATTATCGGGATTATTTACCAAGAAGGATATAATCAGGCCCTTTAGCAAACTAGTTTTCCCCGTTCCTGTTGGACCGACTATCAACCCCATCGGCTGTTTAGATGTTAGCGACATTCTGCCAGTCAATTGAATATTGATCTTTTCGCTTGTCTGCAACGCGTCCAAACGGTTGATTGTAATTCGCTCATCCTTATTGTGAGTTAGGTTAATTTCGATAATGCCGTTTCCAGACTTCTTATCACGAATTTCCCAGTAAGCTGTCGTCTCCTTGGTGAGGAATGCAACCAGGCGGCGTCCAATATCCGCTTCGAAATCCGAGCTGACACGGCCACCCGTTAGTAGCGTGATCTTAACTTCATCATTCGAGACCACATATCCCCATCTTACGTATGCGACATGGCCAGTCACGCCTTGCTTAATCAAATTAACGTTTTCCGAAAATTGCCAAAGCAAACGTTCCATCTTCCAACGTTCAACTGGCGAATATCTACTGTGGAGATATCTCCAAGCCCCAGCAAGAGACACAACTACTCCAAGTAGTCCAAGCATCAGGATAATTGGCCATAGATCTAATTCCGATTTTTGGCCAATTATTTTAGCCCACGTCCACTTAGCGCAGCTCCAGAGAATGATTAGCACTGTAACACATGCCCAGACCTTAAACAATAATCTTGACCGTACCTGCTTGCGTTGATCAACCTCATCAATGGATTCATAGATGCTCAGCTTCGCAGTATGCGTAGAGACTGGCAAAAATCTGCTAATTGTTTCCCTTGCGTTTTTTATCATTCAAGAACTCCTCTTCAAAGTCTCCTACTTGCTGGCCGGTAAAAATTCTGTACGCAGCTGCAATCAAAGACTCAATTCTTTTAACATCGAATGCGTCACGGTTCGTGAGACAATATTGAGCTTCATTCAAGTACGCCCAAACAGATAGCTTCTTTTTTTCACTCATACCTACGCCTACTTCCCATCGCTAATATTCATAACAAGCTTCACGTCACGCCAGCCACTAGTACGCCCCGCGCTCCACTTAAGCATTACCTTGGCGTCTTTCAATTCAATCTCTGTGCCCAAAAGTTCTGCCTCAGAAATTTCCAGCAGATCCTTCTCATCCCCAACAAGTTCCAGTGCATACGTCTTTAAGTCCTCTACCCCGTCGCCAGATTTCTCCAATGTTTTGGCAAGTTCAGCATCTACTATGTGGCATACTACCTTTGCGACCGATCCGTTGATTGGATCACCGTTATCTGCGTAGCGCGGACTTTTTGATACCGATACCACGCGAGCTGCTTTTGGCTTCTCAACGTTGCTAATTTCAACTTCTGAAAGTTTGACCTTGGCTAGTTTCATGCATTTCTCCTTTTCTGGATAAACATCCAACACAGTTTTAATAGACTAACTTTTATCAAAGGCCTTTGATTGACTACATCTTATCTTCAATTACGCCCAATATATATATCAGGCTTCGCCAATGTCTTGACACCCGAAAAACCGGGTATTGACGTATCGGAAAAGATGTGTATCAAAAAAGGCGAAGTTTTTAAAACTTCGCCCTAAGTGACTATTTTGATATTTGTTGGAGAAACCGATTCATTATCAGCGGTGTTACCCGATAATCAACAAATCTTTTTAATGGTTCACCAAGTTGCTTAAGTTCGAGAACCTCACCTAACCCTTCTCTCGAGACACCGCCAGAATCAATCTTATCTATTAGTGGGATTCCTGCGGCAATGCTTTCGTTATCAGCACTACTTTCGAAGTCAATTACTGTCGCTATTTTCGTTTCTTGATTCCGAACTCTTGTGAATTTGTCCCACTCATTCAGCAAGTCGCTTTTTATTCCTTCATATATTTGTTGAATCGTATTGTTCGGAATCCTAAGAGGCTGTGTCTGCTTTATATCATTAATAAGGCTACCTAGTCGGTTATTTTGGAATTGCGCTTCATTACACACTGACTCAAATACATTAGGCAGATAGTTTCTAATTTCATAATTAGACCCCCAAATGCACTCATACACATCCTTAAAATTCAAGGTATCTACAAATCGTAGATAGTACTTGGAAGAAGGCACTAGATAAGGATTCTGACGCGTATCCAATCGGGGAATAGGTGCGGTTATGGAGTCAACCATCGAATAACTTACTTCGTGTTGGTAACTTGGAGCCTCATTATACTCTTTTGCATTCTTGAACCCAGCAGTTTGATATTTGGATACGCCCTGCTCCTTCATACGCCGCTTGAGTCTTTCTGAAAACACCCTGTAGATAAACCAGACCGTATCTCCATATTCGCCGAATGCTTTTTCCCTCGCGGCTACAGTGCTCATATCTATTCGTACCATATTAGCTCCTTGGCATTATACTCCGGATTTTTTTCGATTGTCGTCTTTGCACAGCATTTGCAAATTGGAGAGTACTGTATGCCCACCTTGAGACCAAGGAGTAATATGATCGCCCTCCATCTCGTCGTACTCAAAATGCTTGCCGCATACCGGACAGATTCCATTCTGTTTTGCGTATGCTGCTCGCTTGTCCTTAGGCTTAAATGCCCGAATTGATAATACGCGCTCTGGCCCGCCAAGCACGTACTCAAATATCCCCTTCTGCTTGGTAACATCCTCGTCCTCTATCAGCTCGCTAACTCTAGCTTCGAGCGTAGCCGGATTATACGTATTCTCATGATAAGTATCGTATAGAAACCCCCATTCAATCCCCTTCATCAGCTTACGATAGTTAGGAAAAATAGAGGTTGTCCAATTAATTACGTTTTGAAAGTATAGCCACAGTTCGATTGCCGTTTCATCGTGCTGGTGCTGCGCCATGTACTCCTCAAGCTCAATATCCTGTTTCGACGAGATCCACTTGAGTGTGGTTTCCAAAAAGTCTTGTCGAATAGCAGAACCATTTAAATAGTCGCCGCCAATCTGATATGCGGGACACTGTGATTTCGAAAAGTACTTCTTGGCATCTGTCAACCATGGCCCCGTATAGATTGCATTTCTAAGTTCTTGTGCAGTAAGCTGTTCCCCAACAGTATTGATCACTTTGAACCAATCCAATTTTTCTCGATCTGTACCAGTACAAATATAAACCGTCAGAGGATAGTCCAATATTTGCTGCTGTTCTTCCTGTGTGAGCGTGTGAAAGTACTGGAAATTGATGGAGTAATCACCCTGTACAAATTGACATATTGAGATTGTTCGCTGCTGTCCATCTAAAATTTCATAGTGTCCATCTTCTGCAACAACCCAATACATAACATTCAGTGGGAACCCCTTGCGGACGGTATTAATAACTTCATCACGTTGCTTAGGTTTGTAGACGAATTCACGCTGAAAGGCCGGACGAATATTTAATTTTCCGTCATATCCATATACACCATCTTCATCGGAATCTACATATCCGTTTACGATTTGGCTTACTGGAATATCCTTTTTCTCAATTTGCATGCGTTTGGCCTCCCTTGTTGCGAATTAACACTCTCTTGTACATTGATTTAACGGTGCCATCTTTTTTAGTCAACAAAAGCCCTGAACTTTTTACATCAACAATTTCAAACTGATCTGGATTGTACCGCGTCATGTAAGTAATTGGCACACCAATGACACCAAAGTAGTCACAAGGAATATCCGCAACACGGGATACCTCAATGGCATCATAGTTATCATATTTTGGATATATCTCTGGAGAATAGTTCTTGAAGATTGTCAGCTTTTCGTGACGTTGTGTCGTATCTAAGTTGGTATACCAGCAAATGTTTCCCATTCTCCGCCATTTTTGTCCATTTTCATCAATCTTGAAATCCGTTTTCTTCGCCTCATAGCTTTCAGGTACCTTAAACCAAAAGTGTCCAGAATTGTACCCTAGCCAAATTTCGTTGGCCATAATTAAAGGCAGTACCTCTTTATAGGTAATTGCGTTGAGATTACCAATCACTAGGAATGTTTTGTGAAAAGCTCTTAACTGTGCGATGTAATCAGTAAATAGACTGAAAGGGGGATTGGTTACGACAATATCGGCTTCTTTAAGTAACTGAATTGCTTCCGGACTTCGAAAATCGCCATCTCCAGTTAGTGGTGTTTCAACGTAATCCGGTAAAAATGCAAGTTGTCCAATCTTGTCATCTTGTCTAATTATTTCCAATTTATAACTGGGTTTGTCGGATTCATAGTGCGTAGATATTAGTTTTTTTAGGCCTAACATGTAAAAGTTAATCTGAAAGTATTTCCAGAAATTACTGATGGCTGGATCATCACAATTACAAAACACAACCTTATCCTTGAAATACTCACGATAATGGCGTAGCTCGTTTTCAATCATTGAAATATTAGTATAAAACTCATCTGTTTTTCCAGCACGTGATACATGAAGGTTACTGTTTGTTTGCTTTTTCACGTTCATTACTCCAATTTATTATTTTATCTCTGTACATGTCTGTCATTGACTCTGAGATAGTAGGTAGCCAGACTAACAGACGTATTGAGTAGTAGTTCCGCCTCTGCTGCCTGAATTTTTACTCGTTCATTGCTAGCATGTGCATCGCCATCTTTATTGCGCATTTCTGCGATTAAATCGGTGATTCCATTTAAGTGACTAATCATTTTCGTAATACGTGGATTCCACTCCCGAGAAGGTCTCATTCCCAATGTTTTAACCACCAAATTACGATATTGACCAATATCGCCATTACGCTTACACTTTACGTCGTTATCGGACAATATTTGAAGAAACACCTCTTCGATAAGTGTTCTAGCCTTTGTAACTACGCTGTCAAAATCATTATCCTGCAAGTCATCTTGTCCCTGCGCCAACAACTCTGAAATGTATCCTGAATTGATCCTCTTGATCGGCACGAGGACTTTTACATTCTCATCTGCTGCGATAATTTCCCACGAATTACCACTAGATACGAGTTTTAAGTTGCTGTAGAGAAGAATGGCGTTTATCTCTCTGATTACGCGCTGCTTAATTGCGTCTGCTACAATCAGGATGTCCTTAGATTCATCACCAGTAAGGCCTTCCAGAATAAAGTTATCAATTTCCTTCAGTTGCGAAAACTGACTTCCAGAAAGATACTCATTAATCACCGGTCGCAACTGTGCTGGTGAAAATAGAAACGATAATAAAGAAGCCGTTCGATCATTTGCATGAGTTGCACTGATTATCGAACTCATTCGGCGTAATCTGTTTGAACCTTCTGGATTTGGAGAACCAAATCTGGATCCCAGAGCGTCAAGATCTGCATTTGTTCGGTAAGTTATCCACGGTCGGTCAATCAAGAAAGTTGTAATATCTGTGTTTTCCAGTAATTCAAAATTTTCTGACTCCAATGCCTTTCCCCCCACAGTATTAATAACTTATTTAATTATATATCCTAAGCCCATAAATACCAAGCACTCTACTGTGTATTCTCGCAAGTTCATTTTTCCGCCAGACTAAAAAAGGCCACCAGAACCAAGTAAGTTCTAGCAGTCTTAAATGAGTTTTCGATTGATTGTCCACCATAATTAGGCGGAGTTTCGGCGGAGCACCATATTTTTTTGGCGGAGTTGGCGGAGTTTGAGCTGCCTTGAGCAAATCCAAAATGCCTCTGTATCACTCTTTCTAGCTCAAATTGGCCTACATCGCTATTCCCATTCGATTGTTGAAGGCGGCTTGCTCGTAATATCATACACGATGCGGTTAACATGTGCGACTTCGTTTACAATACGGACTGAGATTTTTTGTAAGACATCCCAAGGGATTCTAGCAAAATCAGCAGTCATACCATCAATTGAAGTAACACCACGGATACCAACTGTGTAGTCATAAGTACGTCCATCGCCCATCACACCAACACTTCTAATGCCCGGTAAGACAGTAAAGTATTGCCAGATTTCACGATCAAGACCAGCATTTTTAATTTCTTCACGTAAAATTAAATCACTATCTCTAACGATTGTTAATTTTTCTTCAGTAATTTCACCAAGAACACGAATTCCAAGACCAGGGCCTGGGAATGGTTGACGCCATACTAATTCTTCACTCATACCCATTTTTTCGCCAAGTTCACGAACTTCATCTTTGAATAATGTTCGCAATGGTTCGATTAAGCTAAATTGCATATCATCAGGAAGGCCACCAACATTATGATGAGATTTAATTGTTTGGGCAGTATCTGTCCCAGATTCAATCACATCAGTGTAAAGTGTTCCTTGAGCCAAGAAGTCAATTCCTTTTAACTTAGTAGCTTCATCATCAAAGACACGGATGAATTCATTACCAATTGTTTTACGTTTCGTTTCAGGATCAGAAATTCCTTCTAATTTACCTAAGAAACGTTCTTGAGCATCAACTTTAATGATATTCAAGCCAAATTTACCGCCAAGCATTTCCATAACTTGATCAGCTTCATTTTTACGAAGTAAACCATGATCAACGAAAATACTTGTTAGTTGGTTACCAATTGCTTTGTGCAATAAAACACCAACAACTGAAGAATCAACCCCACCTGATAAACCAAGAAGGACTTTTTTATCACCAACAGTTTCGCGGATTTTAGCAATTTGTAAATCAATAAAATCAGCCATTGACCAGTTACTTTCAGCTTCACAAACATCAAATGCGAAACGACGTAAAATGTCATCCCCAAATTCAGTGTTGCGAACTTCAGTATGGAATTGAAGGCCATAGAATTTCTTATCAAGATTTTGCATTGCAGAAATAGGACAGTTAACAGAAGTTGCAACTGATGTAAAACCATCAGGAACTTCTGTTACTAAGTCACCATGACTCATCCAAACTGTTTGTTCAGCTGGTAATCCTTTGAATAAAGTTCCTTCTGGATTAGTAACCTCAATTTCAGCCTTACCATATTCTTTGTTATCTGCACTTTCAACTTTACCACCTGGCATTGTATATGCCATTAGTTGCATACCGTAACAGATACCTAAGATAGGAATACCTAATTCAAAGATTTCAGGATCTACTCTGAGTGCATCTTCATCATAAACACTATTTGGGCCACCAGAAAAAATGATACCTTTAGGGGCAATCTCTTTTATTTCGGCTGCACTAATCTTGTGTGATAACAATTCAGAATAAATTCCGAATTCACGTACACGACGAGTAATTAATTGATTATATTGACTACCAAAATCAAGAACGATAATTTTGTCGAAATCTTGCATGCTAACGTTGGCCAAAAATAGTCACCTCTTCATATTTTTTAGTTTCTTATTACGTCTATTCTACTGATTGAAACCCACTTGGTCAATCGTTTGATTTAATTTTCATGAAAATCTGTGAAAATATCTCTATTTTCTAATATTTGCGTAAATAAACGGTATTAATTCGATGCTCATCTGTCTTCTCTAAAATAAGATCAGCACGATTTCTGGTTGGTAAAATGAACTCTTGTAAGTTCTTTAAATTCACGGTTTTCCAGACATTACGTGCCAACTTAAATGCTTCATCGTGGTTACCAATCGCATAATCATAATAGTAATTTCCAGGTTTCTGAAAAGAGGTGTTCAAAAGAACACCAAAACGTTCCAAATACCATTTTTCAATTAAGTCAGCATCAGCATCAACATAAATTGAATAATCAAAGAAATCACTAACATACAATTGTTGGTTACTTGGTAATTGTAAAACATTAATCCCTTCAACAATCAAAATATCTGGTTGATTAATTGTTTGTACCATTCCAGGTACAATATCATAACTATCATGTGAATATACTGGTGCTTCAGTTTTCAGACCACTTTTCACGTCGTTTAAAAATAGAATTAGTTTTTCCATGTCATAACTTTCTGGAAAACCTTTACGGTCCAAGATATTCTGGTGAATTAGTGTTTCATTAGGATATAAAAAGCCATCCGTTGTAATTGCTTGAACCTTTTTTGTTGGGTATAACGCTGTGAGTAATAATTGCAACAAACGTGCCGTTGTACTTTTACCCACTGCAACACTACCCGTAATTCCAATCACAAAAGGCCATTTTTGATCTTTAATTCCTAGAAAATCTGCTTTTTTTGATTGCAAATCTTGCTTACCCAACAATGTCATATTTAATAAATGAACCAATGGCATGTAAATTTCCTGCACATCTTGAACTGATATCTTATCATTAACAGATTGAATTTCATTCAATTTTTGTTGTGACAAATCAATCTGTTTCGTTTTATAAAAGCCACGCCATTCATCCCTTGGAATTTTATAATAATTCATTTGTTTATCCATTTTAACAATCCTCTAATAAAAATGACCTATCAGTTTCCGCAATAGGTCATTTCTTCCATAGCTTATTTTAAACTATATAAACTTTTTGAAACATGGTCAAATAATGGTGATAATTCTTTTTCAGCATAAACAGTTAGTCGATGCATTGCTCTTGAACAAATCGTATAAACTAATTGACGCTCGTCTTCTTCATGATAGTTAATCTTTGAAGCGCCCCACATAACAACCGCATCAAATTCCAAACCTTTAGCTAGGAAAGCTGGCACAATAATCGTTCCATCGGCCAAACGTTGATTTTCCGTTTTAATCAATGTAACTGGCACGCCCTCGGCTTGTAATTGTTCATACAATTCTGTACATTCAGCTAATGATTTAGCGATGATTGCCGTTGTTAGATGATCATCCACATTTTGTTGTACTTGTTTTTCTAAATCGTGAACTAATTTATCAGAATTATTATCCACAGTCATTGTGGGTAAGTCACCTTGTCGGTTAAATGACGTCACTGATTCACCATTTATCAACACTTCTTTTGTGAAATCTGTGATTTGTTGTGTTGAACGATATGATTTCGTCAATTGCACGACTTTGGTTTTATCAGCTGGGAATAAATGTCCCAATTCTGATAGTAAACTCTTACTATTTTCTTTTGTGAAAATAGCCTGGTTTAAATCACCAAGCAGTGTAAACTTAGCTCTTGGGAACCCTTCCTTCAAGAAAGCTAATTGAAATGCCGTGTAGTCTTGAATTTCATCAATAAAGACGTAACGGACATCTGTTTCACCATGCTTACCCGTCATACGATCAAATAAGTATAAGTATGGCGTAACGTCATGCATCGATATTTGACGATTTTTTAAACGTGACACAACTTCAGCCACATCTGCTTGCCATTCTTCTACAGTAACATTATAGTCACTCAAATTAAGATACTTAGGCACATTGTGTAAAAAGTTCACATATTGTGAACTGATATTTAAGAATCGATTGCGCACAATTGCTCTGTGCACACTTGTAAATTGGCGCATAACTAAAGTACGCGTTAAGAAACGCATTTCTTTATCACCGCTTGCAAATTCGCGGTCTTGGTCTCCATACAAATCATTCAATTGTTCTTTAGACATATCTTGAATTGCTTTTTCAACCCATTCTAACTTAGCCTCAGCTTCAATTCGACGATTCAATAATTTAACTAATGATTCACGTGTTGCTTCTAATCTTGTCCGTAAATGATAATTTTCATTATATTTATAGTAGATACCTTTTATTTTATCTTTTGAAATAAAGACTTCATTATTGAATTTAATATCTCTGAACTTCATGTCTGCTTGTTCCAAATGTTCTGAATAAGCAGTTGAGGCATTAAAGAATGCCAAACTATTTTTCAGAACTTGAATACGTTTTTTAGCAGGCGCATTGTCTTCTTCAAAGCGTTCTTGTAACGTTTCAACTTGCATATTTGGTAAACGTCTTGATGCATATTGGAAATAAGTCATTTGAACCATATTTTGTTCACCAAGTTCTGGCAACACTTGATCAATATAATCATTAAATAATTGATTAGGTGAGAATAAAACAACTTGACTAGCTGTTAAATTACCGCGGTAACGGTACAGCAAGTAAGCCACACGTTGTAATACAGCTGAGGTTTTACCCGAACCAGCTGCACCTTGAACAAATAATAATTCAGCTTTTACATCTCGAATAATTTGATTTTGTTCCTTCTGAATCGTCGTTACGATACTCTTCATCTTTGTATCAGCAGAATCATTCAAGACGTCTAATAACATCTGATCACCAACAGCTTCATCAGTATCAAATATCGTTTCAATTTGGCCATCTTCAATTACGAATTGACGTTTCAATGAAACATCTACTGTTTGATCACCATCAGGAGTTTGGTAAGTGACATCACCTAGTCCGCCATCGTAATAAACACTCGATATGGGTGCACGCCAATCATAAACCATAAAGTGTTCAGGTCGATCAGCAAAAGAGCCCAAGCCAATATAGATTGTTTCTTTTTTATTAGTTCCTTCTTGAATGTTTAAACGTGCAAAATAAGGTTTCTTTTCTAATTTCTTTAAAATGTCTAAACGAGAAGTTGCGTTTTTCCAACTCGTTTCACGTTCAGCTAATAACTGTTGTTGCTGACGAACAGACATTGCTGTATCAATCATTCCAGTGTATGTTGTCGTATTGATATGAACATCACTTGTAAATTCGCCATTAATCGATCGTGCTTCACTTTCAGCGTACTTTATTTCATTTTGACGTTTAACTTCAGCATCTTTTATTTTAACAATAACATCATCAAGATGTGCTTGTTCTTCGATTTTAATTTCATCAGCCATTTCTCAATACCCCACTTTACATGATTTTATTAGGCCTAATAGTGTATCATTTTTTTATAATCAACTCAAATAGGCAACTAATTGAACTTATTTCTTATTTGGTAGGAATTGGTCAACTACGATTCCAACAGCTAATCCAATTAATGTTGCGACAGCAATTTTACTTATCACAATCCCAATAATTAGACCAATTAAAGTTGTCATTCCTGCAATTAAAGTGTGTCTAGTCATATTGACCTCCAAAAATTTAATATATCTAGTATACCAGTATCGAAACCTGTTTAACACTGGTGACCTCTTATAGTGAGACAAATCTTAATAAAAGCTAAATATCAGTTAAAATAATAGCCTTTTTTTTAATTTCAGTTTAATATAATGAGTAAGACTAAAACGATTGGAGGGCCTGACAATGTTCGAACAAGCTTGGTTTTTCTTCACCCATTTCGAAAATTATTTAGGACCTCTTTTCCAGACTTTAGGTAACTGGAGTTACTTAATTCTTTTTGTACTTATCTTTGCCGAAACAGGTCTTGTTGTTTTTCCTTTTCTACCTGGTGAGTCGCTACTCTTTTTCACTAGTTCCATTGCCGCCTACTCAACAGATACCATTGATATTCGGGTATTAGTCCCAATATTCTTTTTTGCCGCACTCTCTGGAGATGCCGTGAATTTTGAAATTGGTCGACATTTAAATAAATTACCTTTCTTTAAAAAAAGAATCCCCCCTGAAAAGATGGAAATCGCCAAAAGTTTTTTCAAAAAACATGGTGCAAAAACAGT